>JAYTRQ010000041.1:0-2405 GCA_043746125.1 Armatimonadota bacterium
AGATACCGATTCTTCTTTTGATGCACGAATGACTGAGGGGTAGGATTTTGCGGCGTGACATGGCATAATGAGCAGGCTTCTTCTCTAAGAACGCCCGGAAGGATATGCCATGCGCCCTAACCGTTTATCCCTGATTCCCCTGGGCCTCAGCCTGCTGGCAAGCGCCAGCCTGGTCGCGCCCGTATCGGCCACAACCAAAGGGTTGAATCAGATCGTCACTCCCGACGTTCAGCCGCTTGGCCTTTTATCCTTGAGCGCACAGCAACAGGACCCGAACATTGCCGACCGTTATGAGGTGCAACTCGAACTCGGTCTGACCCGGCGGCTCGAAGTCGCCATCTATCAGGGCTACGCGCCACCCGTCCAGATCGCCAATGCCGAGTATAGTCTTGTTCAGAAGGGACCCTACCTGCTCTCGACGGGCTTCTTTAACTGGTCCACCCAAGGGTCCGCTCCACAACCGTACTTGGTGAGCGGCTACTACTTAGGCAACGTGGAGGTGGTACTCGGCGTCGCCCGTGTTCTCACACAGACGCCGGACGTCTCGGGGAACATCCAAAATCAGCATCAGTATCAGGGTATCGTCGGCCTCGGCTATCGGGTTTCGCCACGCACTCTGCTCCAGTTTGACTATCAAAGCGGCTCAGGGAACTCCACAACGGCAGGTTTCAGCTATAACGTCACGCCCCAGCTTCAGCTTAACCCTGCCCTTTACGTTTCAAACGCTGCGCTGCACCCGGTCTGGGGCTATCTCTCGCTGACACTGAACGTAGACGCCTTCAGCCCGCGCCAGCAGAGGGCGGCCCCGGTGACACCACCCGAGTCGGACAAGCAGCAGAAGAACGCGCCAGAAAAATGAGAAGGTTGGTCACTACGTTCCGGCCGAGCATGACGAACTGGTGGACAGGACACAGCCGGCCCGGACCAACCGTTTGGTGCCGGGGCTGCAAATCTATTTTTCGACCGAATGTACGGCTTTTCTTTTCTGACACACGATTGGAGTAGATTCACTATGATGCGTTTCGCTATCGTAGGTCCGACGCTAGTCGGCATCCTTGTTTGCCTTTTCCTCACGGCTTTCATTCCGCCCGCGACCGCAGACAAGAAACCGCTGTTCGTGCGCGTTGCTGTGGTTCCCTTCACTGTCGAGCCACAGCCCTTCGCGGGAGCGCCGACGCGGTCGGATCAGGCCAAACTAGTAAGCAAACTGGAGGAAGAGGCGACAAAGCAGTCATCACGAAGCCTGATTGAGCATAACCTTGCAGGAGAGGTGCAGCCGGCGGCAAAGTTTTCCGAGGCGCAGGCACCTTTCGTCTTAAGTGGCATAGTTCGCTTGCCTATTTCCTTGCCGGAAAGGGTTTATGGCCTTGATGCCTATGAACGGAGCGGCCAATTCGCGACGGCGATAGTTACGGTTAAACATTTGGATGGTACCATACTTGCCACCGGTGAGGCGCGACTGACCTGGAAAGCGTGCTGGTGGATAACAGGACCCCGGTCTCGCCGCAACCTGCCCGTTGATGACGTCCTCGCGGATTTTGTACGGAAGGCGGCTGACAGGGCTACGCAAGTGGCGGTCAATGAAGCGTCCAAAAAGGAAGCCCAGGGCATGCGCTAACGGATGCGTGGGCCAAGCTTGGCCCGCAGTTGCTCCCGCCGACAGGGTTGGTTCCGGTTCACTCCCCGTCCCGCACGGGGGTGTCAGTCCCCGATCATCCGCCCGTTGCAGAGCCTGCCGTGCTCGAACGGGTCGAAGTTCGCCTTGGGCAGAAGTCGGCACCCCGGCGGCAATGGCACCGGGTAGGGGCCGGCCGTCAGCTCGTCCAGGTCCTCCCGCAGCATCCAAAGATGATCCTCCTCCATCGGGTCGCAGGGGTCGTCAAAGCCCGCCGGGGAACCGTCCGCCTCCTCGCCGACGCCCAGGCCGGCGGCCAGCACGGCGTCGCCCAGCCGCCCGATCTGCGCGGCGACGTAGGCCAGTGCCGCCGCCCGCGTGCCCTTCTTCGGATCCTCGCAACGAAGGCGCACGATCATGTCAAAGAGCCGCGTGAACTCTGCGCGAGCGTCAGCCAGAGCCAGCAGCCCCGCCTTGTGCTCCCGCACGGAGTCGTGCAGTTCACCCGTCAGTACCCCCACATTTGTCAGCGCCAGGTTCTCACCACGCCAGGGTGAACGACACGCCCAGGGCGGCCAGCGTGTCCAGCAGGACCGCCACAGGCAGGGGAGCGGGCGAAGTATCGGGGCGAACGGCCACGGCGCTCATATGATCTCCACGTCTTCGCCCTGATCGTCATTTGCCGTTTCGTCGCGAACTGACAAATCTGACGTATTTTTTATATAATCCCCACGAGACTCAATTGAGTCTGGGACTAAGAATCTATGTCAAAAGTTGGGCCTTCAGAGTC
>JAYTRQ010000042.1:0-2405 GCA_043746125.1 Armatimonadota bacterium
GCGCGGCGTCTGGAAGAGCAGATGCTCCAGATCACCAAAGATTCGAGCAAAGAGACGGCAATCCGCAGCGGTCTTCAGGTGGGCGAGGGCATCACGGTCTACGTCGTCGGGTCGCTGCTTGGGGGGACCGGCTCGGGGATGTTCCTGGACCTGGCCTACACTGTGCAGAATAAGTTCAAGAACCAGCGGATGCTGGAAACGGTGGGGATGTTCTCCATTCCCCCCAATTCGGAGGCTGTGGCCGTAGACAACCGGCCGAATGCGTACGCGGCTTTGCTGGAACTGAATCACTACACGGACCCGACGACGACCTGGTCGGCTCAGTATCAGGCGGACATCCCGCCGATGGAAGACGCCGACCCGCCGTTCCGGTACACTTATCTCGCGGATACTTCCTCGCCGGCGGCGCAGCTCGACTCGGTCAAAGATTTAGTGGAAATGATCGGGCACTCCATCTTTTTGGACCTGACCTCGGAGTTCCAGCGGCAGAAGAAGTCCAACCGGAACAATTTCGACCAGTTTCTCATCACAACAGATGGACTTGGCTGCCCGCAGAATTATCTGGGCTTCGGGCTGTCGGCGATCCAGTTCCCCAAGGACAAGGTCATGTCGGCCTGCGCGAACCGGCCGGCCGGCGACATCGTGCGGCGCTGGACGACGCCGCTGGAGCGGACGGTCAATGTCGGGGCGTTTACGGACCAGGAGTTGACTAAGCTTGGTCTGACGACAGACGCCGTACAGCGTCAGGTTCTGTTAGGTAATTCGGAGACGGGCGAGACGCTGCGCGATGGGGCGATGGCGGCCTGGCAGGCCATAGACCGGCAGTATTCGACGGCGTATCCCGGCCACGGGCGCGTGGTGGAGTATTTGCTGTCCCACCAGAAGGCGGCGGACACTCGCCTGGCGGACACGGACCCGAACCCGGACTTGATGGCGAAGCGGCGGGCCAACCTGGGCGAGTCGGTGTACCAGATCCAGCAGAACTTGGGCGCGACGATCCGGGCCAAAGA
Organism: Armatimonadota bacterium; assembly: GCA_043746125.1. Lineage (GTDB taxonomy): Bacteria > Armatimonadota > Armatimonadia > Armatimonadales > Capsulimonadaceae > JANXMY01. The sequence goes on from JAYTRQ010000042.1 coordinate 1,011, forward strand.
CAAAGCGCTGCGGGGCTGGGTGTCGGCGCGGGTGAACGACCCGAACCACCGGCATACGGTGGCGGCGGCGACTCTGGACACCATGCTGGACCGGTTCCGGGTGTCGGTGGCCGAACTGGAAAAGAAGCAGGACGAGCTTTTGGGCGGGTCGTTCCCCCTGACTAAGCAGCGGGACCAGGCCTTACAGGCAATCAATCGGCATGCGGGCGACTTCATGCTGGGCCTGATTGCGACGGCCAAACGGCGGGAGATTGACGAGGCCAAAGACGGCTACCTGTCAGCGGCGCGGCGGCTGGACGCGGAGGCTCTGGACCGGAAGGCGGCGGCGGCGGCCATCGTCTTTTACCATCACTTGATCGAAACGGTCGTGATGCTGCGGGCTGAGATGGACCGGTACGTGGAGCGGATGGAGGCGCTGCGGGCGCGGTTCGAGAAGGCGGAGCGGCTGGCCGTGCAGGAACCTGTGGACGTCAACGGCGAGGTCCTCTTCAACGCGGGTCGGCGCGAGACGGACCCGAATACCGGCGTCGAGCGGTACGTCGGCGGGGACATTGACGAGCGGTACGCCTTCTACGTGGGGGCCGCACAGGACCCTGCCAACCCCATCGTCAATAACTTGGTGGCCGACGTGCTGGACGCGCTCGGCACGCACAATGACCTGTGGGGCGTGCGGGATGGTGAGCTGACCCGTCTGAGTCAGGTCATCACCGAACACGCGCGGACGGTCTTCCAGCCCGTGGCTGAAGAGAGTGTTCTGGACAAGTTTTACGCTAAGTACGGACTGGAGTCGGACCGGACGGTGCAGACCCTGCGGCGCGTTGTCGCCCTCTCGCAGCCGTTCCTGCACCTCCAGGAAAACGCACCGAACTACACGCACAACATGAACAAGGAGCAGACCATCGTCGGCGTCCTGCACGGGGCAGCCCCCCGCTCGGAGAGCGAGCAGCGGTTCGCAACGATGATCACGGAAAGCGTCCAGGGCATCAAAGACCAGCAGATCACGAACTCGAACGAGCATGACCAGGTGCTGTTCCTGCACGAGCGGGCGGCTTTCCCACTGCGCCTGCTTCAAGGCATGGACTCGTATCGCTATGCCTACGACCAGGTGAAGATGCAGGGCGCGGCGGCGAACCCGATCCACACCCGCATGGACGTCAAAGAATGGGTCCGCATCTCGCCGCCGAGTTTTGAGGACCAGAGGCAGGCATGGCGGTCATTCGTACTCGGTTGGGCCTCGGACGTGGTTTCCGAAGAGCAAGAGTCGCGGTACACGGCCGTGGGCACGCGGACTCTCTCGCGGTTCTCGGCGAACTACGTGGACAAGTTCGGGATGCCCAAGACGGACGCCCTGGGCGGGTTCAACACGGTGGAGATGCCCATTGCCGGCATGAAGGC
>JAYTRQ010000043.1:0-7586 GCA_043746125.1 Armatimonadota bacterium
ACCAGCCGGTTAAAAGCCATCGCCGCCGACCGTGCCCCGACCATCGCCAGCAAGATCCACGGCAGCGCGTGCCCCAGCCGCGCCCAGTCATACCGCGCCGCCACCACGGCCGCCATCAGCGCAAACGGCAGCATAAAGACCGTATGCTCGATCTTTATCATTTCCAGGATAACCCCTGTCTGCCGCACCCCCCGCACGAGCAGGTTCCCTGCGATTGTCTCTGTTCCTACATCGCTACGCATCGAAAAACTCCTCACCCTTTCCTCTGAGGGAAGGGTCGTGGCTTGTCATGGGGATAGAATCTTTTCCTCCCCTAGTTTACCCGCCTGCGCCAGACATTGTAATTTTTTTCACAAAGTCCGGCCGACCCTTAACACGGGTATACTTGCCTGATGTGCCACCCAATACATCACTGAACCCAAAAGAAAAGAGAGCATTCTTGACCATCGAACCGACCGAAAAGAACGCCGACCCCACCGCCGCCGACGTCCGCTGGAACCTCGCCGACCTCTACGCCGGTATGGACGATCCACGCATTGACGAGACGCTGAACCAATCCCAGGCCCGCGCCGAAAAGCTCCAGGCCGACTACAAGGGCCGCATCAACGCCCCTGATCTCACAGCCCAAACCCTCGGGGGGGCCTTGCGCGAGTACGAGGCGCTGCAGCAGGAAGCCTACAAGCCCATCACCTACGCTTCTCTCCTGTTCGCCGCTGACACGGCCGATGCCACCAAAGGCGCGTTCCTCCAGAAGATGCGCGAGCGGGGGACCCAGCTCACCCTGCCGCTGCTCTTTCTGGACCTGGAACTTGCTGCTGCCCCCGACGTCGTTCTTGCGCCCCTGCTGGACGATCCTGCCGTCGCTCCCTACAAGCATTACGTCGAGACCGTCCGGGCCGCCCGCGAACACGTCCTGTCCGAAGCCGAAGAGCGCCTGATGGAGGAACTCGCCAATACGGGCGGGCGCGCCTTCGACCGCCTCTTCGATGAACTCACGTCCGCCGCCACCTTCACCCTGAACGGCGAGGAACTCAGCCAGGCTCAGGTCATTAGCCGGACGATGGACCCCGACCGCGAGACCCGCCGCACCGCCGCCCAGGCATTCACCGAGGGCCTCACCCGGCTCAGCCCCACCGTCACATTTATCTTCAACACGCTGATGCAGGACAAAAACGTCCAGGACCGCCTGCGCCGCTTCGAGACGCCCCAGCAGTCCCGACACCTCGCCAATGAACTCGACGAGGCCACCGTCACCCTCGTCGTCAACACCGTCGTTCAGAACTACCCGCTCGTCGCCCGCTACTACAAGATCAAGCGGGAGATTTTGGGCTTGGACACCCTCACCCACTACGACCGCTACGCCCCGCTCTTTGAGGCCGAAGGGACGATCACTTTCCCCGAGGCCCAAAAGATCGTCTTAGACTCGTTCGGCAGCTTCTCCCCTGAAATGGAAAGTAGAGCTGCCGAGTTCTTCGATAAGCACTGGATAGATGCCCCCGCCATCAAGGGCAAATCTAGCGGCGCGTTCTGCTCCTACGTCACCCCGGACACGCACCCCTACGTTCTGATGAACTATCTGGGCAGAATCAAAGACGTGATGACCCTGGCCCACGAACTCGGCCACGGCGTCCACGCCTCCCTCTCCCGGAAGCAGACCCTGCTCAACTTCCACGGCACCCTGCCCCTCGCGGAACTCGCATCCACGTTCGGCGAGATGCTGGTCTTCGAGAAGGTTACCCAGCAGGCCACGCTCAAAGACAAACTGGCTCTCTACGCCGAAAAGATCGAGGGCGCGTTCGCCACGATCCCCCGTCAGGCTGCCCTGTACCGCTTCGAGCAGGCCATCCACGGCCACCGCCGGACGAAAGGTGAGCTGACGACTGAAGAGTTCGGCGACTACTGGCAGACCGAGATCCAGGCTATGTTCGGCGACTCCGTCGAGCTAGGCGACGAGCACCGCTTGTGGTGGTCTTACATCAGCCACTTCATCGGCTCGCCCTTCTATGTCTACGCCTACTCATTCGGCGAGCTTCTCGTCCTCTCACTCTTCCAACAGTCCAAGCGCGACGGCGCTGCCTTCGCCGACAAATACTTGGGAATGCTCGAAGCCGGTGGCAGCCTCTCCCCGCAAGAATTGGTCTCCACGGTCGGCGTCACGCTCACCGACCCCGCCTTCTGGCAAGGCGGCTTCGACGCCCTCTCCGTCCTGGTAGACGATTTTGAGGCCCTGTGGCGGCAGTACCAGGAGCAGCAGTGACCCAGGCACCACTCGTCCCCACCTTCGCGCTCCTGCTGGCCGCCGTCGTGGCCCTCGCCGCCGACCTCCCGGCACGGGCGCAGTCATTCACCGTAGACTTCGCACGGTGGAGCGGGCCTCCCTTGGTCAAGACCAAGTTCGGCGTCTACCAAACGCCGCTGCTGGCTCTGAAGACAGTGGACGCCTCCCTGCCCCTGCTGCGGGAGGCAGGCATCCAAGACTTCCGCTATGAGATGGGCTGGGGTAAGCCGGATGCCCAGGCCTACGACCAGATCACGGGCACGGCGGCCGAACCCCGGATCGACTTCGCACCGATTGACGGCCTGGTCGCCGGTCTGAAAGCCGCCGGAGTGCAGCCCCTGTTCGCATTGACCTACGACCCGTTGCCGCTCAAGACCGGAGACGGCTGGCAGCGCTGGAAAGACGTCCCGAGCGACCTGATCGCCTGGAGACGCATTACCCAGGCGTATGCAGAACACTCCCATAAGGCGCTCCATCTCTCGGGTCCGGCTTACGAAGTTTGGAACGAGCCGGACCTGCCCGGCGATGGTGGCAAAGTGTTCTTCAACGGCGGCCCCGCCGACTACGCCCGCCTCTATGCCGTCACTCAGGCGGGCGTGAGGGTGGGGGATGCGGACGCGCTGGTCGGCGGGCCGGGTCTGGCCTATGACACGGCCTACGCCGCCGGGGCGCTGGCGCACCCGATGGATTTCGTATCCTTCCACGCCTACGCCAACGCCCCGGACCAGATCCACGCGATCCGTCCCCTGGTTGTGTCCAGCCCCGGTGTCTCTCTGTTCCTGACCGAGTACGCCTCCTACAAAGACTTCGGCCCCCGATCCCCGAACAGCCGCGCCGAAGGCGCGGCCCGGTTCTTCGCGGACGCCGCGACCCTGTTGTCCTTCCCGGACGTAACCCGCGTCTACTGGGCACAATGGGCCGATGAAAGCTTGGGGATGCTGACCAGAGATTTGCACCGCAAGGCGTTGTTTAACGCCCTCAAAATCTATCAGACGCTGCTCCCTGTGGACCGTAGTCCCGTCGTGCCGGACGCCGCGTCAGGCGTCCACGCGATGGCGGCATCCGGCGGCCGGACCGGGTGCGTCGTCCTCTGGAGCGATTCCGATGCCCCCCGGTCCGTGACGGTGTCCCTGACTCATCTTCCCTCCCAGGAAGGGAACCTCGCCGTGATACGCATTGATACCGGCCATGCCAGCTTCGTCGACGACCCGGCCTCGGAAGCGCTGACTGTGCAGGAGAAGATGGCCTTCCACGGCGGTGTGACGGCTTGGGTGGGGCAGGTCCCGCCGCACGGGGTCGTACTGCTCCGGGCGACGGGCGGGGACGGGACGAGCCTTCTGGAGCCGGCTTCGGTCGGAACCTACGTCCGCACCTACGATTGGTTCTCCGACCGTGAGGGGGGGTGCTACGCCGACTACGACTCACGCGCCTGCATCGCCCGACTCGGCATGGGCGGGAAGGACTCCGCCGTAGCGCAGATCGGCATCGTTCTGGATCGGCCCGCTGCCCATCTGCGCGTCCAAGTCGCACGGTGGGGAGCGTTCGCCCGGCGGGACGGCAACACGCTGTTCGGCATTCGTGTGGATTACCGGGCCGCTCAGGGCTGGGCGAGATCTGTGCTGTGGCACGACGGTTCCTATGATGCGCGGCACACCTCGCCTCTGCCTTGGGGCAAGGGTGGCGCGGAAGTGGATCAGGCCGTCACCGTCCCCGCCCTGGCGCACGACGGTGGCGCGTTTGTCCTGGACCTCGCCCGCCGTGCGCCGCCGGGCTGGACCGGGCGGGTCCTGCTGACGCCGATCCTACAAAATGAGGGGTCAGGGGCGCAGGTGAGGCTCATCTTCCGTGCTGCCCTGGTCGGCCCTACCGCTCGTCGTTCAGCGCATCCAGCATCGGGAACGTCCGCCCTGCAATGGCAGGGTTGATCCGCGTTGCCTCCTGAATGGCATACGCGCCCGCTTCCAGCTCTCCCCGCTTGCGGAGCGCGTAACCCAGGTTGAAGTGCGCCCAGGGGTGCGACCGGTTCAGCCCGATGACCCGTCGCCACCCCCGCAGGGCCGAATCGAAGCGCCGCAGCTTGTAGTCCGAGTTGGCAAGGTTGAAGTGCGCGTTGGCGAAGTTGGGGTCCATCTCGACCGCCTGCTGGAAGCACTCGCGGGCCGCATCGTTCTGGCCCTCGTTGCTCAGGATGATGCCGAAGTTGAAGTTGGCCCACGGGTCGTGTGGGTCCAGCCGCAGCGACTCCCGAAGCTCGGCGATGGCGTTGTCTACCAGGCCTTTGACGTATAAAGCTGCCCCCAGAAGCTGGTGCGGCTCCGCCATGCGTGGGTCGCTCTTGATGGCCCGCTGCCAGCACGCGATGGCCTCATCCAACTGCCCTTCCGCATGGTAAGCCGTGCCCAGATTCGTCAGCGCGTGGACGTCCTCGGGGTTGTACGCCAGCGCCTCCCGGTACTGCGCCAATGCCTCGTCAGTCCGGCCCATCTGGAAGTACACCGTCGCCAGGTTGTTTCGGGCCACGCTTAAGGTCGGCTCTAGGTCCAGGGCTTCCTGCCACTCGGCGACCGCCCCGTCTGTGTCGCCTCTTTGGTACAGGGCCGTGCCGTAGTTGTTCCGCGCGTAGGCGTGGGTCGGCGCCAGACGCACAGCCTGAAGCCACTCGGTAAACGCCTCGCCATCCCGCCCCTGCGCCCGCAGGGCCAGGCCCAGGTTGTTCCGCGCCCAGCCGTCGTAGTGCTCCAGCTTGATCGCCTGTGTGTAGGCCGCGATCGCCCCCTGCATCTTGCCCTCTTCGGCTAGGGCGTTGCCCAGAAGATTGTGAAACTCGGCCTCGTCGGGCATGATCTCAATCGCCTCCCGGTACTGGACAATCGCCGCGTCCGTCTGCCCCCGCGCCCGTAGCGCGTTCGCGAGCGTGATGTGCGCATTGGCATCTTCGGGCGTCCTCTGGATCGCCTTGCGGTACCCCGTGATGGCCTCATCCAGTTGGGCCTTCGCCCGCAGCGTCGTCGCTTCGGGGAACTGCGTGTTTTCCTGACGGGATTCTAATATCTGGCGCATGGTATTGTCCCTCTAATCACAGGCCCAATCATTGGATGGAATAATCTACGGAGACCACGGCCGTGATGTTCTTGTCCAGTGAAGACGTATCATCGGCATTGTTTTCTGAACACTTAGACGAGGAATAAAGCGGCGTCTCCGACTTGGAAGGGTGCCCTGACTGATTCGTTCGGTGGACTGCCGCGACAGCCCATCCACCAGGTCTACCGAGCGAGATTTGACCTCCAACTGTGGAGGCGGGGAGTAGCCCCTGATCCGGGTCGTCGCCACGGACTGGCCCATCTTCAGGCGCTTGACCAGGATCAGGCTCCGCGCGCACATCCCCGTACAGGCAATCAGAGTCGCCGCGAAGAGCAGGGCTATGGGGAGAGAAGTCACCGGACGCGCTTGAGCCATGCGGAGTCCCCTTGAGGCAGGCGACGCTAGAACAGGCCCGTGATCCGGCCCTGCGCGTCTATGTCAATGTCCATCGCGGCCGGCTTCTTAGGCAGACCCGGCATGGTCAGGATATCCCCGGCCAGCGCGACCACGAAGCCCGCTCCAGCCGATAGGGTCAAGGCCCGGACGTGGATTTTGAACCCCGTCGGTGCCCCACGCTTGTTCGCGTCATCGCTGAACGAGTATTGTGTCTTGGCGATACAGATCGGTAGCTGGTCGAAGTTGTGCGACTCCAGCCAGGCGATTTGCTTCTGCGCGTCCGCCCCGATCTCCACCCCGTCCGCGCCGTATACGAGGGTCGCAATGGCGTGGAGTTTCTCTGGGATCGGCAAGGCCGCGTTATAGATCGGCCGGAATGTTCCCGGTGTTTCCAGGGCATCCACGACGGCCTGCGCCAGGTCGCGCCCGCCCTCGCCGCCCAAGGCCCAGACGTCGTTGACCGCCACGCGCCAGCCCTGGCTGTGGCAGTGTTCCACAACGGCCTCCACTTCGGCTTGGCTATCCTGAGTGAACTTGTTGACCGTGACCACGAACGGCACCCCGATCTGCCCGACGTTCGCCGCGTGACGGTCCAGGTTAGGCAGGCCTCGTTTCACCGCCGCCACGTCCTCCCGATCGAGGTGCGTCTTAACGACCCCCCCGTGCATCTTGAGCGCACGGACCGTCGCGATCAGCACGACCCCGTCTGGTGACAGCGCCGGCTGCCGGGGCGCGGCCACGATGTCGCAGAACTTCTCAAAGCCCAGATCCGACCCAAAGCCCGCCTCCGTCACCACATACTCGCCCAGCCGCAGGGCCAGCTTGGTCCCTAGGACACTGGAACACCCGTGCGCGATGTTCCCGAACGGCCCGCCATGCACGAAGGCCGGCGTCCCTTCCAGAGTTTGCACCAAGTTAGGCTTGATCGCGTCCCGGAGCAGGGTCGCCATCGCCCCCTGCGCCCCCAGATCGGCGGCCGTGATCGGCAGGCCTTTGGTCGTCTGTCCGACTACGATCCGCCCCAGCCGCTCCTTTAGCTCCGCCAGCGACTCGGCCAGGCACAATATCGCCATGACTTCCGAAGCGACCGTAATCTGAAAGCCTGACTCGCGCGGATACCCGTTCGCCCGTCCGCCCAGGCCTGCGACGATCTCCCGCAGAGCGCGGTCGTTCATGTCCAAACACCGCTTATGCGCCACGGTCCGTATGTCCAGTCCCAGGGCGTTCCCGTTGTAGACGTGGTTGTCCGTCATCGCCGCCAACAGGTTGTTGGCCGTCCCGACGGCGTGCATGTCGCCGGTGAAGTGCAGGTTGATGTCCTCCATTGGGAGTACCTGTGCGTGCCCGCCGCCCGCCGCCCCGCCCTTCATGCCGAAAACTGGCCCCAGTGAAGGCTCCCGGATGGCCGCAATCCCGCGCTTGCCCAGCTTGCACAATCCCTGGGCCAGCCCGATAGTCACCGTCGTCTTGCCCTCGCCCGCCGGCGTCGGTGTGATGGCCGTGACCACGATCAGCTTCCCGCGAGGCGCGGCCGGGTCGGACAGCAGCCGCTCCAAAGTCGTCTGGCTGATCTTCGCTTTGTCCCGGCCGTACGGCTCCAGGTCGTCGGCCGTCAGCCCCATCTCGGCAGCGACGTCACTGATCGGGCGTGGGTCCACGGAGTGGGCGATCTCTAAATCGGTCGGCATGGCTCTTATTCTCTCGTCCCGTTCGGATAAATCTTGATCTGCGAGCCTTCCGCCAGCACGACCGAGTCGGGCACACGGTCTTGCAGGAACCGCCACCGATCGCCGTACAGATGGCCGAAGTCAATGTTCCTATCGCAGGTCTC
>JAYTRQ010000044.1:0-7581 GCA_043746125.1 Armatimonadota bacterium
AAGCGGTTGATCCAGGCGAGCTTGCCGGGCGGCGTGTCGGGCGCCCCGCCGTTGCCATCGAGAAAGGCGCCGTTGTAGCCGTGGGCGAGGCTCCAACGCCCGCTTTCCTCAGTGTAGCCGGTCGTCCACTGGTAGGTCCAGGGCATGTAAAGCCAGCCGGGGAAGGCTTTCCAGCACCAGGCCCGGTCCTGCCGAACCCGCTTGAAGTCCGAAGAGGTCCGCACATAATACGCGTAGGCATCGGCCGGGGCAGGTGGGCGCGGCGCGGCGAGCGCGCGGACGGCGAGCGGGGCGGCCCCGAGGGCGGCGCACAGGCGGAGGAGGAATTCGCGCCGCCGCATGGCGGCGGCTTTCTGCTCTGTCAGCGTTTTCATGGCACCCATTGTAACACAGGGCGGCAGGCTTTGCAAGGCCCCAGGATCGCCGCGCCGAGGGGGGCGGTGACGGCGTCGTTGAAGCCCTTGAAGCGGTCCGCGACCGGCAGGATGGGCGAAAGCGGCGCGTAGCAGCGGCTTAGGCGGCTGTGCGGGCGATCGGCGGCAGCACAGACCCAAAAATAAGAAAAGCGCCGGCCATCCCTTCGGATCGTCGGCGCTCTTCTGCGTCTTGCCTGCATCTGCCTTGATTTATGCCGAAGAGGGGAGTCGAACCCCTACGCCCTTGCGAGCACTGCGACCTGAACACAGCGTGTAACAATCCTGCTGTCTGGGTTCAGTCGCGCCTTCAGTGAAATGTGTGCAAGATCAGGAGCACGTCCCGATCCAATAGCCTTATTATAGCGCATGGTCGCGGATTTTGCAATACCCCGCCGCAAGCCAATCAACTATTTTCCGCAGCCTCACCCCGCTCCCTCTCTGCACGCGCCTTCTCCGTGCCGAGGGTCTCGGCCATGCTCGACCGTCGAGCGGCGTCTCTTCGAAAACCCTCGGCCAGATACCGCAGGTCGTCCTCCGATGACAAAATTTCAACGTCATGGCCTACGGCGACCTGGATCACGCCTAAGAGACCATCCTCCACCTTGCCGAGCCTGACGGTGAAGTCGACCTTATATCCCGCGTCTGGGCCGATCCGTGCTAGAGTTTCTAAGAGCAAATGAACGTGTTTCTTCATCCCCTCAGGTAACTGGCGGAATAACTGGGCCCGCTCGACCTCATCGGGGGTGAGGTCCGTGCCGATCATCGCGTCCCGCTTGGTGACGCTGACATTTCTTGGTCTGCCGCGTCTGACGTTCCCGTCCGCCTGTGTCCGCCGCCGATACGCCTCCACGTCCTCGCGCGCGACCGACACAACCCCGTCGACCCTCTGCGAGGGCAGCCTCTTCGACCTTATTGCCGTGCGGACGGTGGGTTCCGCGAGTCCGAGTTCAGCCGCAACGGCCTGGACAGACAAGAAATCTCGGGTGGCCACAGCTCCTCCAAAACCAATCAAAAATAAATGCTAATATAGTTGACAAGCAACAGTGTAGGTGCTATAATATGTCATAGGCCGACGCGCACTGGATTGGACCCCTGGAGCGCGTCGGCAAGATCATCAAGGAGACGACCATGACCCATTCTACCACATTTCTCGACCGACCGACCACCGCCGCCGAAATTCGCTGGGCGCGCACTCAGGACGCCAAGAGCGCCTGGGGCCGCATCGCCGACTACACCCCCACCGACAGCTCAAGCGACTCCATCATTGCCCGCATGGACGAGATCAAGGCCCAGGGCCAGTACGACCGCGACGGCGACGGTCTGCGCCGCTTGCGCCAGGGTCGGGTGGGCGGCAACATGATGACGTGCCAGGTGGCCGTGCTCGGCGGCGACACCTTGATCACTTTCTGGTCGATCACGGGCGACGGCCACCAGCGGCGGTTCCTGGTGCAGGTCAGCGGCCAGGTGTGGATGGACACGCGGCAGGGGCGGGCGATCAGGCCAGGCACGAAAAACAAGTACGCCGAGCCGCTCGCGCGAGTAATGGCCGCGCGCGCGAACTGAAAGGGCATGGGGCGGCTTCGCCGCCCCTCTACTGAAAGGTAAAAATGATCACCACGATGCTCCAACCGACCGCACCGACCGCGCCGCCCATGATCCCCATGCCGCCGCTGACCGCACCGCCCGCTCACGAGTGCACCGACACGCCCGCCCCGCCGCGCGCAGAATGGTATGAGGCGTACCACTGCTCAGAATGCGACGAGCTGACCATCGAGACTGGCTACGCGCTGTACCAGTGCAGCGACGACGGGACCTGCTTCACGCGCACTGGCAGCGCGGACGGCTACTCTCACCGCTGCCCCGAGTGTAACAAATTTTCGGCCAAAATCAGCGATCACGCCTGCGCGAACTGTGAAGAGGCGGAGGCAGACGAGGTGTGGGTGTACGATTGCCCCGTCTGCACCGACATGGTCCTCGCCCCAGACCAGGAGGACGCACATGCCTGATGCGGACCACCTGCGCGCAAACAAGCGCGAGCTGGTGCGCGCGGTCGGCATGATCACCGCGCGGGTGGTCAGCCACACCGTATCGGGAGAAATGGCCTACGTCGCAAACAGGCGCAACGCTAGGGACAAGCGTGGGGGATGACGCACGGTCCCAAGACTTGCGATGAGGCAGGCAAACGCGCCCAGGTCGAGACGGAGCGAGTTCGCGCACTGGCAGAGACGATGGCGCTCGACCGACATGTCGCGCCGAAAAGAGAGGAAAGCAAAAAATTGAGAATAACTAAAGTGGGCGTTACGGTCAGAATCGGGCGGAACTACGACTTCCAAACGGTGGCCTACGAGCAATTCGAGGAGGCCGAGCTGGACCTCACTGACGACCGCGACGAGGTCGTGGCCGAGATGCGGGACCGCGCTTTCCGCGACGTAATATCGGCCACGAACAAGGCATACGACAAACTCAAGGCTCTGAAGGATGCCGAGATAAAATGAAACGACGAACCGACACCACGCTCTATTTCGTTCCCGACCAGCGGTTGCCGCCCGAGTATCGATGGATCGGTCCCCAGGACCCTGATAACCAAGTCCTGATCGCCGACATCGTTCAGGGCATCGTCATCGCCGCGCAGGTCACGCCCGCCCAGGCCAAGAGGATCGCCGATGCTCTCGCACAGGATGTGATGTTGGACGTGGTCTACACGCCCCGCGAAGATGGCGAAAAGGGCCGCGTGCGCGTCAATACATACCCACTTTCGGGCGAGGCTCGCAGGGCTAGGGACGCGGCCATTGCCGAGATGCGCGAAATCGTCGAGGCGCAGGAAACCCTGGCTCTGGGCGTCATCAACTTGGCGGATCAGGTGGCTCACGGAGCCAACGGCTTCTGGTACGCCCAGGAGTTTGTTAGTAAAATGGACGTGCTGGACGCCACCATCGATGCCATCGCCAGTGAACTCAAGAACGTCGTCCATACCTATGTGGACGCCACAATTGATGCCAGTGGTGCTGCGACCACAACGGGGTATCGACTCAAGGGGCTGGACGGCTCGGTCCAGACGTTCACGGCCCAGGAGTGGGAGGCCATGAGCATGCCCGACGACGGCATCGACACCAGCAACGAATAGCAGGTGGCCCTTGTCGGGGCGGCTCCTGCACGGCCAACGCCCTGGCCGCTATCATCCAGTTCAACCATCGCCGCTTCTTGATCTTCACGAACCCTGCGGGCGACCAGATCGTTGAGGTGCAGGTCTACCTGGCCGATGAGAATTAAGGAACCCGTCCTCGGATTAAGGAATCGACTCATATTACTCACCCAACATGGAGCCCGACATGCCCGTCCCCGATACGTTCTTGCCATCCACGACTCAGTCCACTCAACAGCACTGGTACAGCCGACTTCCGACCAGGCCGCCCCGCCGTCGGCGTTATGGTTCGTCCGCCATCAACAATCTCTGGAACGCCACAAGTAACTGGGGCAACGCCGTCCAGGGCAACGCGGCGGGCCTCCTGGCGACGATGCGAACTCAAGTGGATAACCTAAAACTGATGATCGACGCCTCGGGACTCTTCGGGACACAGAAGCAGCTCGTCCAGCGGCTAATCGCCGAGGTGAAGCAGGCGCTTGACGCGCTCAATCCTGCGCTCCTCAGTCAGCAGGTCAGCCGCACGTCGTCCACCCCTGCGCCCATGCGACGCCTGGCGAATGAGGAGTCAGTGATCTCCAGCAACGCCAAGGCTGCCCTGGGTTGCATGGCCTACCTTCAGGACGACAACCTGTTTCCAGGATGTTCTGTGACCTACCAGTACGTCCGCGAGCGTCTGGAGCAGATTTTTCGGCTGATGGACGGCGAGTATCAGGCCGCCGATGTGGAAGGTGTGCGCCGACAGCAACAGCAGATGCTTGCCCCATCGCAGGCCGCACCGATGGTCCTCAATCCTGGCGGATCGACGATGCCATATACGTCGCCTTCAGCGGGTGCGACCGCCGCTGATACGTCGCAATCGCCGAGCGCCGCTAACGTGCAGGGATATGCGCCTTTAGCGACGTTCAACCCCAGCGCTTCGGATACGAGACAAACGCCCGTCCCGTCGCCTGTAGCAGGTTTGGAGGCGAAGCCGCCGTCCTGGAACGGCACGCCGAACATGACATCCGAGGGTCAAGAGACGGTCGGGAGTGGGCAGGATTGGTTCTCCCTGTACGGCACCACCGTGGAGAAGTTCGCCGAGCGGTGTTCGAACTGGATGCGGCAGAATGGGGGCGACCAAACGGCGTTGGTGGCACATCTGCGGCAGAACGGGGTGCCCGATAACGTCATTGGGCTGACGATGCCGTATTTGTAATGCCCACCGCGATGTTGATTTCCGTTACCCGTGCTATGGAGCGCTTCCCACCAATTCCGCCATTTTCCGTCGCGCTGGTGCTACTTCGACGTGCGGCCTGCCAATCCTCGATCCACGGCAGCGGCTGATTTTAGGGGCCAAACACCTAATTCCGCCAACTCGGTTCCACTCCTGACTATCACACAAAATATATTTTTCGAGGAGGATAATGAGAGTGGACAGAGTCAACAACAGGGGCAAACGAACATTAGGCCACGCAGCAATCCGCACGGACTCGTATCTGGACGGACAGGTGCTGCCGTACCTCGGGAACAAGCGCAAGCTGTTGCCGATGATCAAGGAGGCCATTGCCCGCACGGGCGTCACGGAGGGAACCTTCGTAGACTTCTTCTCGGGGACGACCATAGTCGGGCGGCTCGCCAAGACCCTCGGCTTCCGCGTCATCGCCAACGACTGGGAGCCGTACGCCCAGGAACTCGCCCGCTGCTTCATCGCGTGCAACGCGCCCCCCGCCTTCGACCGTCTCGGCGGTATGGCCCGCGTGTTCGCCCACCTGGACGGCCTGCCGCCGTGTGAGGACTGGATCGCCCTGCACCTGTGCCCCGCTGACGACGAGGCCGCCGACCCGAGCCGCGACCGCATGTTCTTCACCCGCGCCAACGGCATGAGGATCGACGCGGTGCGGGAGGAGATCGCGGGCTGGGAGCGGCAGGGCCTGCTCACGCCCGCCGAGCGCGCCTGCCTCCTGGGGCCGCTCATCCCCGCCGTCAGCTATATCTCCAACACCAACGCTATCTTCAAGGCGTACCACCACGGTTGGGGCGGGAGCAAGCACGTAGCCTTGGGGCGGATACTGAGCAGGCTCCCCGTCGCGCCGCCCGTGCTCTTCAACAACGCCCTCGGCAACGAGGCGCACGGGCTGGACGCGCAGAAGCTGGCCGAGGAACTGCGGTCGCGGCGCGTGAGGGCCCAGGTCGCCTACCTGGATATGCCGTACAACGAGCACGCTTACGCCAGCAATTACCACGTCCTCAACAGCCTGGTGCTTTGGGACAAGCCGCCGCTCCCGCGCCAGCACTCGCGCGGCAACAAGGCCGCGATCCGAGCCGACTGGACCCAGAGGCGCTCCCCATACAACGCGAAGGGGGCTCTCCGCGCATACCAGGGCCTCTTGGAAGCCGTGGACGCGGAGTTTATCCTCGTCAGCTATAGCACCGATGGCAAGATTCCGTTGCGCGGACTGTTGGAGGCGGCGGCGGGGCGCGGCGCAGTGAGCTGCATCACAAAGAAATACCCGCGCTACCGTCACAGTGCCACCCGACCGTCCCTGCGATCCCACACCAGAGAATTCGTCCTGATCGTGGACACGTCGGCTCAGTGTCGGCCCGAGACCGTAAGCGCTATCTACGAGGAATTGACGCGGGATGAGTGAGGCAGGTTATGAATCGGCGGCACCCTGCTCATCCGTGGGCTGCCGCTCGGCCTCCCAACGTCCTGATGGGGGGGGGCGATCTTCGACCACCTGGACACGCTCAAATTCGCCCAAGTCGATGCGGTCGAGAGGCAGGGCGTTTCAACGAGGCGTCGGACCTCGGGGCGCTTCCACCGCCCTCGGCCCTGTTTGGCCTGCGTCAGCCCTACCCCATTCATCGTTTACCTAATGGACGGGGGTACGGGGGTGTGGGGGTACACCCGTACCCCCCGCCAATCTGCACCTGTCGTTGATCGAGTGGGTCCCATTCAGCCTTCCGACTTCGACTGGGTGGAGGCGGG
This sequence comes from Armatimonadota bacterium, assembly GCA_043746125.1. Classification (GTDB taxonomy): domain Bacteria; phylum Armatimonadota; class Armatimonadia; order Armatimonadales; family Capsulimonadaceae; genus JANXMY01. Next base: position 6,530 of record JAYTRQ010000044.1, read on the forward strand.
GTGGGTCGAACAAGGCACCCCCCGTTGAGCCTCTCCACCCGCCTTAAACTTGGAGTCCCGCCTCGCGCGCGGAAACTTTTTTCGAGCGCGTAGACTGTGGGCAGAAAATCTGCCCTAAACCAGCCCATAATTCGTCGAGGTCTGGACTGAGTGCACGCACCACATACACTTGTAGCGCCCGAATTAGGGCCGTCAGAAACATCGCTGAGTGACAGTCAACAAAAATACGAGGGAAACACCAGTACGCAGGTGAATCGGCGGCATAGCAGCGGGATTCGACCGTGGTGGACCGACCGAGGGCGGGGCGGAGTCTCGGTGACGGCGGGGGCTGTGCGCGGGGCGAAGGCGGCGAGGTCGAATCGTGTCGGCATACTGAAGAGCGCCGCGCATCAGCGCGGCAACGTCACCTCGCCGTCTGAGATAGACAGCCGCCCTTTCGCGGCGAGAGCCGCGACCTGACCGTCCAGATGGTCCTTCATCTCTTGGGTCAGGCGCTCGAACCCCAGCAGGCGGCTGACGCTCTTCGGCAGCTCTTCCAGGCTCATCCCGAAAGAGGCTTCCAGCATCCTCTCGACCGCAAGCGCGATCTCTTCGGGGGCAATCAGGACGAGTTTGCGCGACGCTCCATCCAAGTTCAGTCGGTTTCGGAGCGGCGGGGTCGTCATCTGCGGCTGCCAGAGGAAGTCGCCCTCACGCCGAATGCGTCCGTCCCCTGCGGCCATGACGCAGGCGCGTTCCACCATTGTGCGGAAGCGTTCCGTCACGCGCCCCACGCCCGCCGCCTCCCCGATGCGGCGGGCCACCTCCTGGACGTGAACGGGGCTTTCCGCCTCCACCACCTGCACAATGCGCTCCGCACACTCGAACAGGGAGAACGTCCCGTCCCCCCACCGCACGATGGGCGCAAGGCGGGCGCGGACGTAGGGCGGGATCGCCTCGGGCTCCCGCGCCGTGACTGTCCGCTCGATTGCGCTAGGCGGGGCGACTGACGGCCCTGGCAGGACGTAATCTTTTGTCGGGGCGGCTGACGCCCGCCTTTCGCCCTCGATGGC
>JAYTRQ010000045.1:0-2396 GCA_043746125.1 Armatimonadota bacterium
GTGAAGCAGTCCCACCAGAGCGCCGTCAGCCATATCCGGTCTCTGGCGACGTATTCCACTGAGAACTACATGGTGCTGGACGCCGCCGCCCGGCGCAACCTGGAGCTGACCCACTCGCTGGCCGACGGCGCGAAGAGCAAGAGCCTGGTGTCTATCTTAGACCGCACGGTGACGTCTCTCGGTGGCAGACTCTTGCGTAAGTGGTTCGACCAGCCCCTCTTGGCGCTGGACAAGATCCACAATCGACAGGCGGCCGTGGCCGAGTGCGTCGGCGACGCCCTGCTGCGCGGGGACCTGCGGGACGCCCTGCGGCGGATCGCCGACCTGGAACGTCTGACCGCCCGCATCTGCTCCGGCCAGGCCAACGCCCGTGATCTCGTCTCGCTCAAGCAGTCCCTTCAAGCCCTGCCGGACGTCGAGGCCGCCCTGTCCCGCGCCCCGGAAGGCGGGGCCTTAGCCCCCATGCGGGCGGTCATTGCCGACGCCCCGCCGGACCTGATCGAACTCTTGGACGCCGCCATCATGCCCGAGCCGCCCATGCTGCTCCGGGAGGGCGGCCTGATCCGCGACGGCTACAACGCCGACCTGGACGCCCTGCGTGAACTCCGGTCGGGCGGTAAGGCGTTCATCGCCCAGATTGAAGAGGAGGAACGCGCCCGGACGGGCCTCAAAAACCTGAAAGTCGGCTTCAACAACGTCTTCGGTTACTACATCGAGATCACCAAATCCGGCGCGGGCGTCCCCGTCCCCGCCGACTACCAGCGTAAGCAGACCACGGCCAACGCCGAACGCTACATCACGCCCGCCCTCAAAGAGTATGAGGCGCAGGTGCTGGGGGCGGAAGAGAAGATCTTCGACTTGGAGTATCAGCTCTTCATCGCCATCCGGGACGACGTCGCCGACCGCTACACGGGCCAGGTCTTAAAGCTCGCCAAGACGCTTGCCCGCTTGGATGTCTTCGCGGGCCTGGCCGAAGTCGCCCTGCAAGGCCGCTTCGTCCGGCCCGAAGTCCACGCGGGTGACACCCTCAGCATCACCGCCGGCCGCCATCCCGTCGTTGAAAGCCTGCAATCCGGCACTCTATTCGTCCCCAACGACACCTATTTAGATGGTGAAGACGCCCGCCTGCACATCATCACCGGACCCAACTCGGCGGGCAAAAGCACGTATCTGCGCCAGGTGGCCTTAATCGTCCTGCTGGCCCAGATCGGCTCATTCGTGCCCGCCGACGCCGCCTCACTCGGCCTCGTGGACCGCATCTTCACGCGCGTCGGGGCGCACGATGATCTTGCCAGTGGCCAAAGCACGTTCATGGTGGAGATGAACGAGACCGCCAACATCCTGAACAACGCCACGCCCCGCAGCCTCGTGATCCTGGACGAAGTCGGACGCGGCACCAGCACCTATGACGGCCTGGCCCTGGCCTGGGCCATCACCGAATATTTGCACGCCCTGGGCGTCAAGACGTTGTTCGCCACCCACTACCACCACCTGAATGAGTTGGAAAAGACGTTGGCGGGCGTCAAGAACTTCCGCGTGGCCGTCAAGGAGCAGGGCGACCACATCGTCTGGCTCCGAAAGATCATGCCCGGCGGCACGGACAAGAGCTACGGCATCCAGGTCGCCAAACTCGCCGGCGTCCCCGACCCCGTCCTGCGCCGGGCGCGTGAGGTGCTCAAAACGTTGGAATCAATGGGCAAGGGCGAGGGCACCGTCGGCGACGCCGGGGCGGGCGCGAGATTATCGGAGCAGACCCAGCGCCTGCAATCCACGCTCTTCGAGGCTGAGACACACCCCATTTTGGACGAACTCTCCGGCCTGGACCTGGCGACGCTCTCCCCGATTGAGGCGTTGACCAAGCTATACGAACTACAGCGCAAGCTGTCGGGCTGAGGCACGGTAGCCGCTAGGAAAAGAGGAAGCTGTCATGTTGGCTCTCGACGATCCTCGCTGGGCCGAACTCAGACATGCCTACGGGAGTGCCACAGACACTCCCATTCTGTTGAAGAGCCTGGAAGCCAACCCGAACCAGGAAGCTGGGGACCCTCTTACCAGCGATGACCCCTGGAACTTGCTCTGGGGTTCTATCTGTCATCAAGGCAGTGTCTACTCCGCATCATACGCCGCCGTTCCGCATCTCATTCGGATCGCGTCTCTCGCGGCTGACCCGTCCCCTATCGAATACCTCCTACTTCCGGCATACATCGTGCGCGGGCGCTCTGCGCCGATGCCCCCATATCTTGAGGAAAGCTACACTGAGGCAGTGGCGAGATTGCCTGGACTTATTCCGCGCATGGTAGGAGCAGATTTAGATGGGAGAAATGCACCTGCCATCACCGATGCGCTACTCATGCTGTGCGGCCATTGCGAGCTGGAATTGGGGCTTACAAGCATGA
>JAYTRQ010000046.1:0-2394 GCA_043746125.1 Armatimonadota bacterium
CCCATTGCCCGATGTCCTTTCGGATAGTACCAATGGCGCTTCTTACGCAGGGTTTCCAAAGCCCCAAGGCGAACAATAACCCATCTTGATCTTGGGAGAACCTATGGAATATCGAAGTGTCGGACGAACTGGCCTGCGCGTCTCGGAACTCTGCCTGGGGACGATGCAGTTCGGCTGGACGGCGGGCGAAGAGGCCTCGCGGCAGGTGATGGACACTTTCCGCGAGGCTGGTGGCAATTTCCTGGACACCGCCGACATCTACACGAGTTGGGCCGGCGATGCCTCGTACGGGGGCAAAACCGAGGAGATTATTGGGCGCTGGATCAAAGACCGGAACGCCCGGCGGGAGATCGTCCTGGCGACCAAAGTGCGCGGGGAGATGTGGAGTGGGCCGAACGGCGAGGGCCTGTCCCGGCGGCACGTCATAGACGCCTGCGAGGACTCGCTGCGGCGGCTTCAGACCGATTATTTGGACCTGTACCAGTGCCACTGGGCCGACCTGAACACGCCCATTGAGGAGACGCTGTCGGCCCTAGACGACTTGGTGAAGGCGGGCAAGGTCCGCTACGTCGGCGCGTCTAACTACCCCGCCTGGCGGCTCATGGAGGCCGAGGCCGCCTCAGACAAGCGTGGCCTGGCCCGCTTCGACTGCTACCAGCCGGAATACTCACTGATGGAGCGGCAGCTATTCGAGTATGAGGCCGCTCCCTTCTGCAAGCATTACGGTGTGGGCGTCATCCCGTACTCGCCCCTGGCCGGCGGCTTCCTGACTGGCAAGTACCGCAAGGACGCCGCGAGGCCCGAGAGCGTCCGGGCGGGCGGCAACCTGGAGAGGTACGGCAGTGAGCGCGGCTGGGCCGTCATTGACGCTCTGGACGAGATCGGGAAGTCGCATGGCAAGACCGTCGCACAGACGGCCCTCGCCTGGCAGTTGTCCAATCCGGTCATCACCGCCCCAATCATCGGCGCGAACACGTCCGAGCAGCTGACGGACCTCCTGGGCGCGGCTGGCTACCGGCTGTCTGGGGACGAAATGGCCCGTCTGAACGAGGCGACGAAGTGGCCTCGTAATGGACGGCCGATCTGGGATTAGGCCTCCAAGTTCAGCCGCGCCATCTCGTCCGGCGTCAGTGTCAGCTCTAGCCCCTCCATCGTGGACTCGGTCTCGGCGGGCGCGCGAGGGCCGATCAGCGCCCACGTCGGGAACGGCTGGCCAAGGACGTAGGCCAGCGCGATCTGGATGGGCGTGACGCCCTTCTCCCGTGCCATCTGGTTTGTCCGGTCCAGGCGCTCGAAGTTCGCGTCGTTGTACCAGACGCGGACCATCTCGCCGTCCGATCGGTCTTCCTTGGCGTAGCGGCCCGTGAAGAAGCCCTGCGCTTGGGATGACCATGCCATTAGAGGGAATCGGTTCTCCATATACCACTCGCGCTCGCCCGCGAGCGATGAGGCGGAAACGCAGTTGGCCCAGGTCGGCTCGTTCTGCACCGCCAGGCTGAAGTTCGGGCTGCTCGCGACGAACGGTGTCAGGCCGTGCGCGTGGGCGTAGTCGTTGGCCTCCTGCAAGCGTCTTGAAGTCCAGTTGGAGCCGCCGAAGGCTTTGATTTTTCCGGCCTGCCGGTGCTCATTCAGCGACTCGACGATAGGGCCGACCGGATAGTCCGGGTCGTCCCGGTGCAGCAGGTAGAGGTCTATGACGTCCGTCTGGAGCAGGTCCAGGCTAGTCGTGAGGTCCTCCGCGATCCCCTGCGGGTGGACGCGTGGGCCACTCGCATCATGGTGAACGCCTTTGCCGATGAGGACAATGTCGTCCCGCCGCCCACGGTTCGAAAGCCACTGGCCGATAGCCCCCTCCGTCCCGTAGACGCGGGCCGTGTCCAGGCAGTTGCCGCCGACCGAGACAAAGTGGTCCAGCAGCTCATGGACGTAGGGCATATTGGACGGCGAACACACCATCGTCCCCATAATCAGGCGTGAGATCGGCGTGTCAACTCCGGGCACGGAGCCGTAGGTCATTTTTGGCAAGGTCATTGGGTGAGGCACTCCTGAACGTTTGCCTCCCTGTTAGACCCCGGCGGGCGCTTTTCCTGCACTACGGGTGATTCAGCGCGGCGATGATCTTGGTCATCACCTGCGGCGTGGGCATGGGCACGACGTTCTGGATGGTCTCGGGGATGCCCACGACTTGCAGCACCTTGGGATCGTTGCCGATCCCGACCATTCCCGATCGGAACCCGTGGCGCTCCCAGGCCAGACGCTGCACGTCCGGGTCCTGCAAAGCCGTCAGGAGCTTCTTGCCGTTGTCTGTTAGAGCAATCAGCGGGTGGTTGCTCCAGACTGTGGGGCGCGGATACAGGATGCGGACGCGCTTGCGGAGCAGGTCCTGATACTGCG
>JAYTRQ010000047.1:0-2392 GCA_043746125.1 Armatimonadota bacterium
ATCAGTTCGGGCGCAAATGCTGTCGGAAAGCATTCGGACCCGGTCAAGTGGCTGGACAATCCCAATTTAGCCCTTATTTCGGTCATCCTGCCCGCCATCTGGGCGACAGCGGGGCCGGGCAGCATCATCTATCAGGCCGCCCTGCGGAGCATCCCGGATGAGATGTACGAGGCGGCGGACATGGACGGGGCGGGGATTTGGACGAAGATCTGGCGCGTCACCCTGCCGACCCTGAAGCCGCTCATTATCATCAATCTTGTCGGGGCCGTCATCGCGTCTTTCCAGGCGACGGACAATATCCTTGTCATGACGGCTGGTGGGCCGCTTTATTCCACGCAGACGCTCGGTCTGGAAATCTGGTACAATGCCTTCCTCTTCCTAAAGTTCGGATACGCGACGGCCGCCGCCTGGGTCATGGGAGCGCTCCTCGTCGGCTTCACCATTTATCAGCTCCGCATCATGAAAGATCTTCGTTTCGCCGCCGCTCGTGGCTGAGGAAAACCGTCCCTCTGTCAGATTGGCATGAATTATGCTAGTGAAGACCATAACGACATCATGACAGGCCAATACTACACTTCAATGACCAGCACTAATTTTGAGGCGAGGGCCGAATTTCAGGAGACGGAGCCGGGACGGCTCGAAACGTGGGGAACACGCACTTTCGTTCAGGATGTCCTGGGCGGCTTTCACGCTCTCTGGGAACAGATGACGCGGGAGATCGGGCCGGAGTTCACGGCCGACATCTTCTACCGTGCGGGCGTCTCAGCGGCGGATCGCCTCATGGCCTTCGTCGCCTCGCAGAACGGCACGCGTGAAGGAGCGGTGCTGCTGGATGCCGCCCTGGCCCAACTTACGGCAGCCGGCTACGGCTCCCTTCGCGTGGAGAGCGAGCAACAGCGGCCTGGCGAGGTCATCATCCGCAACGACAACAGCCTGGAAAGTGAGATGCTGGCCGACCGCGAAGGGCCGGCCGGCTACGCATGCAATTACGTGCGCGGTCTGCTGCGCGGCCTGCTGCAGAACCTGCCCGCGACTGAAGGCTTCCCGGATGATGACGTAGAATGCGTAGAGATCCACTGTGTCGCCAATGACGACGAGGTCTGCCGGTTCGTACTCGCCTCGCCCGAACATCTGGCGAAGCACGGCTACCGCGTCTGGGACGGCGGGCACAGCTCTGTCCGCGAGACCCTGCTCCGACTGAACCGGCAGCTAGAAGACGTTCTAGAGGCCACCAAGCGGGATACGCTCACAGGGCTGTACAACCGCGCCCACTTTGAAAGCACCCTGCGCCGCAAGATCGAGCACGCCAACCGCCGCACGGACACCCTGGCCGTGGCGCTGGTAGACTTAGATGGCTTCAAAGAGGTGAACGATGGGCAGGGGCACGCGAATGGGGATCTGGCTCTGCGGCAGGTCGCGCGCCTCCTGTTGGCCCAGGCGCGAGACACCGACGTGGTCGCTCGCTACGGCGGGGATGAGTTTGCCTGGCTGATGCCCGGCACGTCTGTTGAAGCGGCTATGCTCGTGGCGGACCGCATCCGACGCCTGGTGAAAGAGGCGAATGCCGATTCCGAACTGCCGATCACGCTCTCCATCGGCATCGCTGCCTGTCCCGAGGATGCGTCCAGTATGGCGGAACTCATGGACCTCGCCGACACGGCCATGTACAACGCCAAAGGGAGTGGGGGCAATCAGGTCAAGCGCTATCTCGCGGAAGCGGACTACCGGACGGCCAGCCAGAAACGGGTGCGGAAGCCGCGCCCCCGTGGAGGCCCGCCCTCTCCACCTAAGCCGCCGTCTCCCCACGATAATGGCGTCCTTCCCTTCGGCACCATAGACTAGACGCCGCCCAGCATTCGGCGCGCAATGACGACGTCGCCGGGCTTGTCCACGTCCGTCCCAACCTCCGGGAAACGGGACTCAAGGCCTGCCGCCCGGCATCCTCCCCCGAGAAGCCTGCCGATGCCTGCCTCCAGCGCCCCAACCGTTAGTAGAGACGGCGAGACGGTCTGCGCGAGAACAAGCCGTGCCAAGAGGCCATAGCCGAGAAGGCCCGCCATTTTGAGCGGGCTTTTCCGGGCGGCGTAGGCGTCCTGAATCGTGTCCTGATGCTCGGTCAGGAAGTGCGGGTTGACCAGCACCAGGTTGCCCAGGGTGAAACGCCCCTCACGCAGTTTGATCGCCGTTCGCTTCATTTCCGGGAACCGCTCCTGGCAGAGCGCGACCGAAACAAACGGACAGCACAGGTCCGCACCGCTTTCAACGGCGCGGCTTACGAAGTCGTCCACGCTTTCCGGCGTCAGGAACGGGATGTCGGACGTACTGACCAGGATGCGCTCCTGCGCTCCGGCTGCGGCAAGCCCGGCCATGAGGTTGTCCAGCATCGTCGTTC
>JAYTRQ010000048.1:0-2392 GCA_043746125.1 Armatimonadota bacterium
GATCCTACCGACACGCTGGACAGCACCTGGGACACGTTAGAAACGCAGTACGGCGGCCGGAAGCTGATCGCCCTGACGGAGTTCGGGGGCGTCCCGGACATCGCCCACATGGAGAGTCACGGCGTCCGCTGGGCCTACTTCGTCTCCTGGACCGGCGACCTCGGCCCGTACAAGATGACCGTGCCCGAGTTGAAGCAGCTCTATAGTGAGCCGTCGGTGGGGACGAAAGCCCCCTAGGGGTTGGCAGCGTCCTTTCTAGAACCGTGCCGCCGGGTGCAGTTGCTCCATGAACGGCACGGCTAACCGGCCCTTGGCCAACAGCTACCGCTTCTGCACGGGCGGACCCGGAGGGCGCGGCACTGAAGACCAAGATTGTGCTATCCCCGCGAAGCGCGGAGTTCTTGGCATCCTCGCCGGCTAGCCGTGCGTTTCAACGCATGGTAGGATTCTTGCAGTCCGGGGAACCTGAACCTAGATACCAGAAAGATCATCCAATGTACGGCGCACTCCAAGACCGATTGACGGGCGAACTCGAAGTGATCCGGGCAGCCGGCCTTTACAAGAACGAGCGTGTCCTCTCGACCCCGCAGGACGCGCACGTCCGGGTCGGTTGCGGGCAGAAGGTTCTGAACCTGTGCGCCAACAACTATTTGGGCCTGTCCGAGCACCCCGCCATCCGGGCGGCGGCGCGTGAAGCTTTAGATCGCTGGGGCTACGGCCTGGCCTCCGTCCGATTCATTTGCGGCACCCAGGGCATCCACAAAGAGCTGGAAGCCAAACTCAGCGACTTCTTAGGCACCGAAGATACGATCCTCTACTCGTCCTGCTTTGATGCCAACGGCGGCCTTTTTGAAACGCTGCTCGGCCCGGACGATGCCGTGATCTCGGACGCGCTGAACCATGCCAGCATCATTGATGGCATCCGGCTCTGCAAGGCGCAGCGGTTCCGCTATAAGAACAATGATCCGGCCGATCTGGAGGCGAGGCTGAAGGAGGCATCGGGGGCGCGGACGCGGCTGATCGCGACCGACGGCGTCTTCTCGATGGACGGCATCATCGCCGACCTGCCCGCCATCTGCGACCTGGCCGAGCGTTACGACGCCCTGGTCATGGTGGATGACTCGCACGCCGTCGGCTTCCTCGGCCCACGCGGGCGCGGCACGCCGGAGTTCCACGACGTCATTGATCGCGTGGACATCCTGACCGGCACCTTGGGCAAGGCTCTGGGCGGCGCGAGCGGCGGGTACACCAGCGGCAGAAAAGAAATCGTAGACTTATTGCGCCAGCGGTCCCGGCCATACCTGTTCTCAAACTCCCTGCCCCCTCCCATCGCCGCCGCGTCCGTGGCCGCCCTGGACCTCCTCACGGCCTCCACCGAACTGCGCGACCGCTTAGAAGCCAACACGCACTTCTTCCGCGAGGGCATCACAGGTCTGGGCTACATGGTGACACCCGGCACGCACCCCATTGTGCCCATCATGCTCGGTGACGCCGTGCTGGCGGCCCGTGTGTCGGAGGCACTGCTTGCCAAGGGCATCTACGCTGTCGGCTTCTCCTACCCGGTCGTCCCGCAGGGCAAGGCCCGTATCCGGGCGCAGATCTCGGCCGCGCACACACGCGAAGACCTGAAGTTCGCGCTGTCGGCGTTCGCGGAGGTCAAGCAGGAATTGGGGCTGTAGGCAGGGAAATGAGAATCAAGCCATGCGTTGAAACGCACGGCTAACCGGCGAGGACGCCAAGGATTACCGCTTCTGCACTGGCAGACCCGGAGGACGTGGCGCTGGGATGTGAAATGTCCTGTCCCCGCGAAGCGCGGGATTCCTGGCGTCTGCGCCGGCTAGCCATGCGTTTCAACGCGCGGCTTGATTCTCGCACGGCTTGATTCTCGCACGGCTCACATGGCACCCGCGTGGCATTCGCATGGCACCCGACTTCAATCAAACGCCCCCTCCCCAGGAGTATCTCTCATGCCTTCCACCTTCCTCGCCGCCCTGGCGACCCTCGGCCCGCCGGACGACCTGGCCGCGGCTCCCACTTCCACGCCCAGGCCTAACGTCAACGCGCACATCCACCTCCCACCGAACTTCTCCGCCTTTGAGACCACCGCTCAGGCCTTAGAATTGGCCCAGGCCCAGAACGTGCGCGTGCTGGGCGCGAGCAACTATTACGACTACTCGATCTACGCCGATTTCGCCGACGGAGCGGCAGCGCGGGGCATCTTCCCGCTGTTCGGGCTGGAGATCATCAGCCTTGTGGACGATCTCGTTAAACGCGGCATCAAAGCCAACGACCCCGGCAACCCCGGCAAAGTGTACGTCTGCGGCAAGGGCATCACCCGCTTTGACCCGCTGACGGCGAAGGCAGCCGGCCTGCTCCAGACCATCCGCGACAA
>JAYTRQ010000049.1:0-2391 GCA_043746125.1 Armatimonadota bacterium
ATACCCCGGTTGGCAAAGCACCACCAGGAGACAGCTTGCCGGATGGATTTTTGAGTAGTCATGGCGTAATGTACGGCGTTTGGAGCCGCTTTTCCTGTGCAGGATTTCGCGCCCTGCGTGGGGAACCTCCCCGAAACAAGTTGGGAAGGAGCGCGAAATGGTCTGTCCCGGATGCAAGGCGGAGAACCCGGAAGGCAAGAAGTTCTGCGGCGAGTGCGGCGCGGCCTTCGCCGAGCGGCCCACACCGGTGCCCGTCGCGGGCGAGGAAGGCGCGTTCCACTGCGGTAAGCATACAAAGACCGTGACGCGCCTGCGCTGCGGCCGGTGCGAGACGCCGATCTGCCCCAGGTGCACGGTGCATACGCCGGCGGGGATGCGCTGCCGTATGTGTGCCAAGAACAAGATCGCCATCCGCCCGGCCGGCGTGCTGCACGCGGCCGTCGGGTCCGTCTCGAACACGTCCGGCCTGGGCCAGCGCGTCTGGTATCTGGTCGTCTGGTCCGTGGCCCTGTCGTTCGTACGCAGCATTATCGGCCTCTTTTTTCGAGGGGGTGAATGGTGAACGTTGTCAAAGCCGCGTGGCGATGTGCCCTCAGCGGGCTGATGCTGGCGTCTGCCCTCCCCGCCGTTCAGGCCCAGGAATTGCCGCCACCCCCAGTCGGATACCACTGGCTGGCAATGCCCGCCCTCACGGACGAGTTTTCAGGGCGCAGTCTGGATGCCAAGAAGTGGCTGAACTACCAGCCCTATTGGAAGGGTCGGGAGCCGAGCCGCTTCGAGATGGGCAACGTCTCCATCTCCGGCGGTCAACTCCATCTGCGGTCCGACACGCTCTTGAGCAATCTGGCTGGAGTGAAAGACCTGACAAAAGACATCTGGGTCCGTGCCGCCTGTGTCGCCTCGACCGCCCCAGTTGCCGGCCCCGGATACTACGAGGCACGGGTGAAGGCTTCCGCCCTTTCCATGACTTCGTCGTTCTGGCTGCAAGGCAAATACAGTGAGATTGACGTGGTCGAGGAGATCGGGCGTTCCCTGAAAAATCCGGATAACGGCATGCTGATGCTGATGAACACGCACTACTTCGCCGGTGGATGGGACCAAGACAAGACGACCCCGACCCGCTGGCGGATGCCCTCCGGCGCGGCCGACGGCTACCATGTCTACGGCGTCTGGTGGAAAGACAAGAACACGGTTCTGTTCTATCACGATGGGGTTCAGGTCGCGACGGTGCAGATGGGTGGGGAGTTCAGTGAGCCGATGTACCTGTTCTTCGACACAGAAGTGTTCACCTGGGAAGGGCTGCCTACGCTCGAATCGCTCACAGACAAGCGTCGTAACACCATGTCTGTGGATTGGGTACGCGCCTGGCGTCTGGCACCTCAGTCGGGAAGCACCCCGAGGTGACTGCTCCCCCACCCCAGGTCGCGGCCTGGTGCGCAGAGAACGGCTGGGGGGAGGTCGGGAGCGTTCACGTCGTGACGAGCGGCGACGTCAGCCACGTCTTGCGCCTGAAGATGAGTGGGGGCCAGAGTTTGATCCTTAAAGTGAAGCCGGGCGCACCGGAAGACACGTTCGCCGGTGAGGCCTGGGGCTTGAAAGCCTTGACGGTAGCGGGCGGGCCGCGCATCCCGGACGTTTTCTTGATTGGCTCGGACTTCCTGCTGCTCGAAGACCTCCAGCCCAGAGCACCGGGACGCGACTACAGGGAAGACTTTGGGCGCCGCCTGGCGATCCTCCACCTCCATACAAAGGATCATCATGGGTTCAGCCGGGACAACTATTGCGGGGCCACGCGGCAGCCGAACCCGTGGACTGAAACCTGCCCTCATTCATGGCGGCCTGTGGCTCGGCAATGCCCTAGTCGGCCCGACCGACGAGCCGGCACTGATCGATCCGGCCGCCCATTATGGCTGGGCGGAGGCCGAGCTAGCCATGACGCTGCTGTTCGGCGGCTTCCTGCCAGCCTTCTATGCGGCCTATACGGACACCTACCCACTGACTCTCGGCTGGCGCGACCGGGCCGACGTCTACAACCTCTACCACCTGCTTAACCACCTGAACGTCTTCGGTGCAAGCTACCTGCCCCGCGTCCGAGCCATCCTAGACCGTTACGCCTAGTCCTTCGAAAGCAAAAAAGCGGGAGCCGCTTGGCTCTCGCTTGTCTTATTTTGTTGTTGCCTAACTTTTGCAACAATGATCATGTTATATCACAGATGAGGCGCAGTGTCAATCAGAAGCGATTAGCTCAAAGAAAATGGCTTTAGCGCTTTTCGCTGATTTATCGGCCAGAAGTAAGCGTAAAATTCAGACTAATTGGCTCTTTCTTCCTATTTATAATTTTCGTCAAGTCTCGCTTTTGTCGCAATTTACGTTAGGAAAGAGGGGTGGGAG
>JAYTRQ010000050.1:0-7548 GCA_043746125.1 Armatimonadota bacterium
GCGTAATTTCCGGTTTCATGTTGCGACCGTAGCAGCTTGGACTAACGCGGGCAACCGCCAATTTGGACCGAACAAGGTTTTAGAGCTAGGACTAGACAATCTGGATGAAGCCGGTGTAATGTACAGTTTGGAGCACGTCATGTGGGCTTATACGCCTCATAGGGACAGAGGGCAAACTGCTGATGTTGTGGCTAAATCAAGCGACTTTGTGGAAGACCTAGCAAAAAGGTTTGTCGAGCGTAAAGTGCTAGATGGGCGTCAAGTTCTGAACAAGCGACTGGTCGAAACACTGTCACGAATATGTGAAGGCCCTTGAAATGAACAACCCTTTAGAAGACACCGACAGGCAAGAGACAGCCGAAGAAAGCTGGCCGGAAATGACGGAGGAAGATTGGCGGAACGTCCCCACCCGCCTCCTGTTTAATCAGGCCCGAGACGCCTTTTTGGCCCTCCTGGATGCCGACCCGGAGCCGACGGAGGCCGCGAAGAGGGCGGCGGCAGAGTACAAAAAGGGCCGACACGTGGGCGGCAAGTATTATTTCACGCTTATAAGTAATCTTCCCACCTCGATCTAGACGCAGGCAAGGTAGCCGTCCACATGTCAATGCCGAGCGAAAGGTCTTTATGAAACTGCACCTGTGTTTCCTCCTCGTTCTCGCGTTCATTCCTCTTGCCCTCGCGCCCGCCCTCCACGCGGAGAACGTCGTCTATCCGGCGGATGCCAACGTTGTGAACGTCACGAGAGCGCCCTACAACGCTAGGGGCGACGGCAGGACGGACGACACCCAGGCGATCCAGCGCGCTCTGGCCGACTGGACCGGCAAGCGGCGACTGCTCTACTTCCCCAACGGCACCTACCTCGTGTCCGGCACGCTCACGATCCCGCTCACCGGCGCTGACGGACACACGCAGTATGGGTTCACCAATTTGCAGGGGCAGAGCCGGGCGGGAGTAGTCTTGAGGCTGAAAGACCGCACGTTCACCGACCCGGCCCACCCACAGCCGGTGCTGACGTCCGGGCGGCATGGGTCGGCGGACTGGTTCGACAATTCGCTCAAGAACCTGACGATAGACACCGGGATGGGCAATCCGGGCGCGGTCGGCGTCCAGTTCTTTACCAACAACGAGGGCTGCGCTCGGGACCTGACGATCCAGAGCGGGGACGCGCAGGGGATCTGTGGGCTGGACCTGGCCTACAACGACATGAACGGGCCGCTGCTGGTCCAGAACGTGTCGGTGCAGGGCTTTGACATCGGCATCCACGCCGGGAACACGGTCAACAGCCAGACCCTGGAACATGTGAAGCTGACCGGCCAGGGCAAGGCCGGGCTGCAAAACGACGGTCAAATGCTTTCTGTACGCGGCCTGCGGAGCGTCAACCTCGTGCCCGCCGTGGTCAACAATTCGGGGATGCTCTGCCTTGTGGACGCCGACATGGCGGGCATGGGGGCGGGCGCGGCCCGCGTGTCCGCCGTTCTGAGCAAAGGCGACCTGTATGTGCGCGGCATCCGTTCGCACGGCTTCGCCCGTGCTTTGGAAAACCTGGCCGGGCCGAACGTCGCTGAATGGACCTCCCGGCCCGTCGTCCGCCTCTTTGACTCGCCGCCCCACGCTCTCAGCCTGCCCATCCGCGAGACACCCAACGTCCCCTGGGACCCGCCCGCCCGGTGGGACAGCCCCACCCATCACGGGGCGAAAGCGGACAGCGACCAGGACGTCAGCGGCCCGATGCAGGCGGCGATTGACTCGGGCGCGACGACCGTCTACCTGCCGACGGGTGCCTGGCACTTCGCCCACACCGTCCACGTGCGCGGCAAGGTGCGCCGCATCGTCGGCTTGGACTCCTATCTCGTGGCCGACGACCCCTTAAACTCGCAGGACGCGCCCCTATTCCAGATCGAGCCGGACGCGGCCCCGACAGTCGTCTTTGAGGGGCTGGACTTCGGCTTCGGCAACAAGAAGATCTATGCCTTCCAGAACGACTCCCCTGGCACGGTCGTCATCAAAGATACGCTGGGGTGGGGGTATCGGAACCGGCCCGGTGCCGGGCCGCTCTTCCTGGACGACGTCTGCATGCACGTGGAGACGGATCGCGAGGCGGTCTGGGCGCGGCAGCTTAACGAGGAGACGCAGGGCTTGCACCTCCGAAATACGGGCGGGACATTGTGGATTCTGGGCCTGAAGACCGAGCGCGGCGGGACGCTGATCCTGACGAACGGCGGCGGCCGGACTCAGCTCGACGGCGGCCTGTCTTACACGACCACGGCGGGCAAGCTGGCCCCCATGCTCGTTAATGAGGCGTCGTCCGTTTCGGCCACGCTGGGTGAGGTCTGCTACTCCGGCGACCCGTTTGCCACCATCGTGAGCGAGACTCGCGGCAGCCAGACGAAGACCCTGCCGAACACGGACCCGTCTTACGGCGGCCGTCTGGTGCTGTATTCGGGGCAGGGGGACGCGAGGCCATAGAGAGGGCGCGGGAGTTTAGAAGGGCAGGGGCTGCGTCCCGGAGAAAACAGGAGGGCGGGGTCCCCTCCCCCTCTCCTAATTTCCCCTCTCGCTCCCGTCGGCGCACTGCCCCGACGCAAGCCTCCCAAGAGTCACTTATGCACTCGAACTGGTTACTGGATTCGTTACTGCTCGCTCTTTTCCTCGGCGTCGGCCTCGCGCAAGTCCCCATCCTGCTGACGAAAAAGGCGTTGGGCTTCTACAACACCGGCCAGCCCGATCTGTGCGTCGTCTGGGCACGGCGGGCCTTGGCCTGGCCCGCCGCCCGGCCCATCCGCGTGTCTGCCCTCCATGCCGCCGGCCTAGGCCTGAGCGAGCAGAACCGGCTCGTTGAGGCCGAGGCGGAGTATCGGAAGGCCTACCAGTTGTCCGCCCAGCAGCCCGGCTCCGACCTCGCGGCCCGGTCCCTGACCCTGCTGGCAATGTCCCAGGCCAACCAGGGCCAGGTGGAGGAGGCGCTGGCCTCCGTGCGGCAGGTGGCCTCGTGGAGTCCGACCGTCCGGCGGGATGCCCTGGTAGGATCTGCCGACTGGCTGCGCATGCTGGGCCGGTGGGACGAGGCGTTGGAGGCCTTGCACGCGGCCCGGCAGACGCCGCCCCTGCCAACGCCCACCTTCGAGATGCGGTCGCAGGGCATAGTCTCGCTCGGTGTGGCTTGGACGGAAGCGGCGGCGGCGCAGGCGAGGGGAGACCGCGTTGCCGCCGACCGGGCGTGGGCGTGGCTGGAACAGGCGCAGAGGGCGTTTGGCGGGGACAAAAAGCTGTTGCTCTGGTGCGACGCCACGGCCGCCTGGATTATGGCCCTGCGCGGGCAGACGGACGACGCCCGGCGCATCCTGGCCCAGACGCGGGCGGCGCTTCCTGAATTCGCTCAGAGCCGGGGCACTCAGCAGAATAGCCTGTCCATGCTGGGCCGGGCGGCGCTTCTGACCGGGGATTATGCCGAGGGGAAACGGCTCTGGATGGAGTTCCTGGACACGCGCCCGACCCGGCCCTCCGAGACGCGCGGCCTGTACTACCTGGGGGAGTGCCTGCGCCTGTCCGGCGAGGTGGAGCCTGCGGAGAGGGCCTACCGGCGGGCCGTGTCCCTGGGCGTGGAGACCTACTATGTCCGCTGTGCCGAGGGCCAGCTGGCGGAAATGGGCCTGTTCCCCGAGCCGCGCCCGGAGAGGCCCGAGCCGCCCGTCACCGTCTGGCCCCCGCCGCCGCGTGCGGGCTTCTAGCGGGGAGACCTCGCCGTTTTCCTGCCCCGCCGCACCTCCAGCGGAGCGGCTAAAGCGGGTCCGATCAGCGTCCACCCCAGCAGGGCCAGGGCTGGGACGTAGACCGCTCCCTCCTGGGCCACATGTCCAGCCACGTCCACGGCCTGGTCCCAGATCCCCTTCGGCTTGTCCAAGACTGTGTCCAGCCGCTCTACGGCCATCTCCGTGCCCTGGTCCGTCATCTCGTCCAGAACGTCGTCCATATACAGGGGCAAGACCGTCCCACATAGGACCAGGCCGTAGACCAGGCCCAGCAGCGACGCCCCCCACCCGCTCCGCAGGCCCGCCCGCGCCCCCAGCGCCCCGATCAGCCCGCCGCCCACGAAGCCCAGCAGGACACTCCCACTAAGCAGGGCTAAGCCTCCCAACGGCGGTCGGGCCACGCCCAGAATATGGCTCAGGCCCACCAGGACCGGCAGGGACACAACCACGGCCAGCGCCCCCAAGAGCGCCTGGCGCACGGCAACTTTGAACAGACTCATCTCTTAGTGGCTCCCGCCGTCAATGTCCGGCCCGGCCTGGTCGTCCTCGCCCGGTGCATCGCCCGCCAGGGCGACCCTGCCGAGGGCGCTGGTGCCTACGCTCAGGCTCCCCATCTGGGTGCCGTTGTGGGGCGTGTCGGTGTCAAGAATATCGTCGCTTGTGTCAGGCATAATTGGTTCTCCTGAGTGGGGACTAGCTCCTACATCCAGAGCTGGGGGCCATCTTCGCCCTTATCCCCATCCCGCGCACACTTCTAACAGCCCTCCTATTTGCCCGCTGCCCTCGTGTTTTCATGCCGGAATACCGATAGAAACGAGGAAGCCGCGTACCCCCAGCGGCAATCTTATCCTACCACTACGGCGGCACAAGTATGCACAGACGGCATGGTCTTAATCTCGGCACTCAACTCGCTGCAAGCTTTTGTGGCGTGATTCTTCTCGGGCTCCTTGGCTACTTCCACGCCGTCCGGGTCCTCCAGACGGGCGAGCGGCACAGTCGCCGCACGGACGCCATCATCCACGATGGGATCGCCCAGACCAAGGACGTCGAGATGGCCTCGCAGCAGACGTCCGCCGAGGCCACGGAGTTTGTCTACTCCGGAGACGGAGCCTACCGCACGGCAAAGCGGCAGTCCGATCTCACCGGCCGCCAGGCCTTCGCGCGCCTGAGCGACACTCTCAGCGGCCTGCCTGACGCGGCGGGGCTGTTGAAACTCACCGCACAGGCGCGGCATCAGGACGAGGCCGTCTGCCGGCCTCTCGAAGAGGAGGCCATGCGCCTGGCCGCGGCGGGACGGCGCGATAAGGCGAGAGCACTCCTCAGCACGCGCTATGCAGCGTCTCGCGAAAGCCTGGCACTGGACGTGGCCGACCTGGTGGACCACCTGCGCCGCTACCAGGCGACGTCGGGGGCGGCGGAAGCCCAGGCCGCCCGCGAGGCGGTCATCGGCGGCTGGCTGGCCCAAGCGCTGATCGTCGCGATCTCCCTGCTCGTCGCCTGCCGGATGTCCCGCGTCACACGGGATGGCCTCCAGCAAGTGATCAAGGCCGAGAAAGACACCCGCGCGGCGCGGGAGATGCTGCAACTGATCATGGACACCATCCCGCAGCAGATCTACTGGAAGGACACCCACTCCACCTACCTGGGCTGCAATCGTAACTTCGCCCACGCGGCGGGGTTGGAGGGTCAGGAGGAGATCATGGGGAAAACCGACTTCGTCCTGCCGTGGGACCGGGACGCGGTCGAGCGGCTGCGAGCGGGAGACCTGCGGGTCATGGGGACGGGGCAGCCAGAGTATCACGTCATCGAATCCGGCCGGGACGCGGAGGGCGGCCAGACGTGGGCGGCGACGGACCGCATCCCCCTGTGGGACGCTGAGGGCGGTGTGGTCGGCATCCTGGGCACCATCCAGGACATCACGGAGGGGAGGCAGGCGGCCGAGGCGCTGCGGGAGAGTGACACCCGGCTGCGGACCGTCATCGCTGGCATCCCCGTCATGGTCTACGCGCTGGACACACAGGGCGTCTTCACGTTCTGCGATGGCAAAGGTCTGGAGGCCCTGGGGCTGGAGCCGGGCCAGGTCGTCGGGCGCACCGCCTACGACGTCTTCCGGGATACGCCGGCCTTGCTGGACCACCTCCACGTCGCCTTGGAGGGCGTCCCCCACGCCTGGACCGTCGAGGTCCGGGGCCGCACGCACGAGACGCAGGCCATGCCGCTCCACGATGCGTCGGGGGCGCTGACGGGGATCGTCGGCGCGGCCTACGACGTCTCAGACCACAAGCGGCTCGAACACCAGTTATCCCACCAGGCGTTCCATGACGCTTTGACCGGCCTTCCCAACCGCGACCTTTTCCGGGACCGCCTGGAACACGCGCTGGTTCGGGCCAAGCGCCACCTGGCGTCCGTCGCCGTGCTGTTCGTGGACCTGGACAACTTCAAAGTCATCAACGACAGCTTGGGCCACCAGGCCGGTGACGCCCTGCTGGTGACCGTGACGGAGCGCCTCGCCTGCTGCCTACGCGAAGGGGACACCCTCGCCCGGCTGGGCGGCGACGAGTTCACGGTCCTGCTGGAAGACGCGGCGGGCATTGAGACGGCCACGGGGATCGCCGACCGTATTGCCGAGGCGCTCCGCGAGCCGATCCTGATCGCCGGCCACTCCCTGATCGTCTCCGCCAGCGTCGGCGTCTCGCTCACCAGCCCGGTCAAGGCGCTTGGCACCGACGACTATTCCCCGGCGGTTGAGGCCGAGGGCCTGCTGCGCGACGCCGACATCGCCATGTACCAGGCCAAAAACGGCGGCAAGGCGGGCTGGGTCATTTTCGACCGCCGCATGACGGCCCATCTGATGGAGCGGCTGGAACTGGAAACGGAACTGCGGCACGTTCTGGACGACGCCCTTCATGGCTTCCCCTCCGGCGAACCGGCGGCCGAGGGCGTGTTGGTGCTGCATTACCAGCCGATCGTCTGCCTCACCACGGGCGTGGTGCGCGAGATCGAGGCCCTGGTGCGCTGGGACCACCCGCGACGGGGCCTGCTCCCGCCCTCCCGCTTCATCCCGCTGGCTGAGGAGACCGCTCTGATCGTGCCGCTGGGGACCTGGGTGCTCCGGCAGGCCTGCCGCGAGGCGAAGCGCCTGGAAATGGAGTTCCCCGACGGCCGGCCGCTCGTGGTCGGCGTCAACCTGTCCATCCGGCAACTTGAGCAGGCCGACCTGGTTGAGACCGTCGCGGGCATCCTGGAAGAGACCGGCCTCGCCCCGCACCATCTGAAGCTTGAGATCACCGAGAGCGTGATGATGGAGCACGCCGAGCCGATCCTCGCCAAGCTCCACAGCCTGCGGGCGATGGGGATCAAGCTCGCCATTGACGACTTCGGCACCGGCTACTCGTCCATGGCCTGCCTGAGCGACTTCCCGCTGGACACGCTGAAGATAGACCGGTCCTTCATCGAGCGCCTGAACGACCCGGACGGCATGGCCATCGTCCAGGCCATCGTCGCGCTGGCCCAAGCGCTCCATCTGCAAGTGACCTGCGAGGGGATCGAGACGCTGACGCAGTGGGAGCAGCTCCAGGCCCTCACCTGTGAGCGGGGCCAGGGCTACTACTTCGCCCGCCCACAGACGTCCGCCGACCTCTCCGCCATCCTGAGCGCTGCGGCAAGGGGAGAAGCCACCCCTCACCCCCAACTCGTGTCCGCCGTGCCGACGCGCTGACCTGCCGTCCCATAAGAAGAGCCCTCCAGAAGATGCCGGAGGGCTTTGGTCGTTCTCGCATCATTGTGATGAAAAGAGCCC
>JAYTRQ010000051.1:0-2388 GCA_043746125.1 Armatimonadota bacterium
GCGAAACGCCCCCTGACCGAGACGTGGCTGAATCAGATAGGGCGCTCCCAGGCGGAGACCTTCCGCCACCCGCACAGGCTGCGCCCCAAGGCCGGCGGATGGAGAGGAGAAGTGTGAAAGGCGCACTGCAACCTGATCCCAAAGGGCCTGTCCGTCCACCGTGTCTGTTGAGTAGCCTTTGCCTTGGACGACGTTCGGCCGGAAGCTCTCCGGTGTGGGGATCCAGTCCTGGCGTGGGAAGAAGAACGGACTGGCGAGGACGTTACACCCGATGACCGGGTCGGCCTCGTCCGTCTTCCGATACTTCCGGACTCGCCTCAAGACAGCCCTTTCGTCGGCGGCCCCGTTGTCTTGGCCAAAAGCCTGCCAGGCGAGGGAGAGTGGGAGTTTAGAATGGCGGACGAAAAGACCACCCCCCACAATGAAGTTATGTGGGTGGTGCAACTTGAACAGGAAGGGCTCGTTCGGGGAAAGCGCCCGGAATGTGACATTGCCGCTGGGAGACCAGAAGTTGACTTCCTCGCGTGGCGCGGAGGCTAAAAACTCGAACCAATCGCTGTCTGTGACTCCGACGTAAAGTCTCATCGTCTAGCTCCTTGCTTCCTGCTCGCCCAGCACCGCCCGCATTGGCTGCTTCGCCGGGCGACTCCACCGGAGGGCGCTCTGAACTGGTCGCCAGCAAGGGTGCTTTCATAGAGAAAGTATACCCGCCGGGGCCGCGTGAAAGAACGCCTATAACGGACCCAAGAATTTAGACAATGAAAAGATCTGAAATAAGGTGTGCCGCATGAGGCTCACCACCATGACAACCCGAAAACATTTTACCGCCGCTTTTAGAACACGTCAATTGAACGCGCAGAAAATAGATTGCACCGTAAACGCTATTGTGGAAAATGTTTTAGAGTATTAGCCAAGCATTGACTAAGCAGAAGCCGCCGCTTCTGCTCATCTGTGAGGGGTTATTTGCCCACAAGTACCGTTTGAGGCCACAGTCACAGCCGATCTGCTGGCCGCCGCAGTGGGGGCACTGCTCCCAGTCACAACCAAAGTGGTGCAGGCCGCCCACGGACACCGCGCAGTCTGGGCAGTGGTCGCCGTAGTCCTCCCAGTAGTCGGGGAGGCCACTCCCGTAGCGCGTCTCTTGGCCGTATCGCAAGCGGGGGTACGTCCGGCGCTTGATGACGGAGGATTCCCAGAGACAGGAATCTCCGCCATTCATCTCCTGCTGACAGTATTCACAGACGGCCATGACCTCTCCTCGTGGGGCTATAGCCTACTGTACCGGCTCGGTCAACTCCACCCGATAGCCGTTGAGATCGTCTAACACGGCGCGTCGGCCCCGAGGCGAGTCTTTGGCAGGCGAGACGACTTTTGCGCCCGCTTCGGCAAGGGCAGCGAGCGTCTCGTCTACGGAGGCGACTTGGAAGCCCAGCCGCAGGCCGTCGGCTGTCGCTTACTTGTCCTGGCGCGGGTAGATCTCAAACACCGTCGCGCCGCCTTCCGACGCAGAGTGTTCCGGGCCGGTTCCGGGGCGGTGCTTGGTGAACTTCAGGCCCAGCCGACGATAGAAGTCGGCGGAAAGGTCCATGTCAGCGGCGTGGATGACGATCAGATTGAGAGTGGGAGGAGGCATCAGCGGCTCACACGAGTCTTCGCATCCGGCTCCACCGTCGAGATGACCGGGTGGACCAGGTACTTGGCGGCGACCCGCTGGACGTCGGCGACGGTGACGGCGTTGACGTATTGGGCGTAGTCCGTGTCTAGCTTGTACCCATCCTGCGACGATAGTTCGGCGATGCCGAGGAGGGAGGCGCGATCTTCCAGCCGCTCGTGACGCAGCCGGTAGGTGCCGATCAGATAATGCTGGGCGCGGGCGAGTTCGGCGGGCGTAGGGGGCGTGGTCTGGAGGCCGGCGATCTGTGCCAGGAGCGACTCTTTGGTCAGGCCGACCGTCGGGACCTCTTTTTTGGTCGTCGGATCGGTCTTGGTGGGGGCGCCGTAGACGTAGGCGGCGAGGTCGCCGCCGCCCAGGCGGGGCGTGTACAGGGAGCCTAGGTCATAGGCCAGGCCCTGCTTCTCGCGGAGCTGTGTGAACAGGCGGCCGGACTTCATGCCGCCCAGCAGGGCGTTGACGACCAAAAGCGCCGGGTAGTCGGGGGATGAGGTGGGCGCGGCGCGGAAGCCGGCGACGACGATCTGCTGGTCTAAGTCGGGCTGGTAGACGCGAATGGGGGGCGCGTCCTGGGTCAGCGGCGGCAGCGGGTCTTTGGAGGAGATGGCCGCAATGCCCGTGCGCGGGAAGTCTTCCAGATCGTCCGTGACGACGCTCAGGGCCTTGTCCGCCGCGACGTTGCCGACGATCACGAGGACCATGTTCTGCGGCACGTA
>JAYTRQ010000052.1:0-7543 GCA_043746125.1 Armatimonadota bacterium
CCGCCCGCCCCCAAAATCAGGACCTCTCGCCCCTGAGTCGGCTGTCCCGCCGACTCCAGCGACCGCAGAAAACCCGCACCGTCCGTGCTGTACCCGTGCAGTCTGCCGTCCACATTATGGATCGTGTTGACCGAACCGATTCGGGCCGCCTCTTCGTCTATGACGTCCAGGTACGGAAGGACAAGCTCTTTCAGCGGCACCGTGACGTTGACCCCGACCAGGTTCAGGGCGCGGACGGCGGCCACAGCCTCGGCTACGTTCTGGGTTGCGACGTCGAACGGCACATAAACCCAGTCTAGGTCCAGAGCCTCCAGAGCAGCGTTTTGCATGGCCGGCGAGCGCGAATGGCCGACAGGGTGGCCCCAGACGCCGGCGACTCTGGTCCGGCCCGACAGCCAGCTCATGGGCGCCGTCGCCGCGCCTGTGCGATCAGCAGGGCGGCGCCACCGGTCAGCAGCAGGAGGAGTACCGTGGAACGCATTTTCGCCTGCGGAGTACGCGGATCCGGCAGCGCCTCCAACGCGGCCTCCACCTGGGCGGCGGCGGGCCACTGTCCGCTTTCGCGCAGCTTTCGGATAACACCGTTCTCCACGTACCGAACGAGCTGCGTCGAGAAGAACTCCTCTTTGGACAGGGGAGGCCGGAGCAGGATCGTGTGCAGGCCCAGGCGATTGCCGGCCAGAACGTCCGTAAAGATCTGGTCGCCGAAGACGGCGGTGTTGCTTGGATTGGACCCCATCGCCTTCATGGCCCGCAGGAAACCACCGGTGCGCGGCTTCTGCACGCGATCCACGAAGGGGATGTTCATGGTGTCCGCGAGCTGTTTCAGACGCTCCGTATGGATGGTGTTGGAGGCGATACAAATTTTAATGCCGGCGACTTCGAGCTTGGCGAGCCATTCGACGACGCCAGGCATGATCTCGTAGTGCTGCCAAGGGACCAGAGTATTGTCTAAATCGGTGATGATGGCCTCGATACCCTGCGCTCGAAGCGCCTCGGGTTCGAGTTCTTTGACCGACTCGACGACTTGACAGGGGTTCAGGGTGTTCCAAAAGGTTGACATAGTGTTTGGCGAGTGACGTGATTGTCGGCAGTCGGGCTGTCTGCACGTAGGCAAGAGTGGGAGCTACTGCGTCCGCACCAGAACGCGGTTCCGTTCGTGGCCGGCCAAGGTGGCGCTGAAGACGTGGCGACCGCCTGGCCCCGCCACATAATACAGGTAGTTCACAGCGGCGGGGTGCAGCACGGCCTCGATGCTCGGCAGGCCGGGATTCGCGATGGGCGTCGGCGGCAGGCCGCTGTGCTTATAGGTGTTGTACGGCGAGTCTACCCGCAAATCCGCGTAAAACAAGCGCGACTTGTGTTCGGGCAAGGCGTACTGGACCGTCGCATCGCATTGCAGACGCATATGCTTCTTCAAACGGTTGAGATAAACTGCGGCAATCAGTGGCCGGTCCGAGTCGACTTCCGCTTCGCGCTCCACCAGGGATGCGAGAGTGACAGCAGCGGACATCCCGCCGGGGAAACGGTCTAAAGCCGCCCCGTCAGGGACGACGACGCGCTTGTGGAAGTTCTCCAGCATCTTCTGGACGACGTCCCGCGCCGTCGCGCCTTTGGGGACGTCGTAGGTGTCTGGGAATAGGTAGCCTTCCAGGTTATCGTCCGGCGGCGTCCACCGGCCGACGTGGAACGTCTTCCCCTGCGTCTGCGTTAGGGCCAGGAACTGCGTCTCGTCGGTTAGTTTCTGCTTCGCCAAGCGGCGGGCGATCTGCCGGACGGTGTAGCCCTCGGGAACGGTGACCGACCCGCTCGCCGTCTCGCCCAGGGCCATCAGAGCTGCCATCTGGCGCGGCGGCATGGCCGGAGAGAGCTCATAGCGGCCCGCCTTCATCTGACCTGAAAGGCCATCCATGCGGCTTGCGAAGATGAATGACAGGGGGCTACGGATGAGCCGGTGGCGGGCCAGGATCTCGCCGATCTGCCTCGCGTTCTTGCCTGCGGGGATGGTCACGAGGGCGAGGGGCGCGTTCTTGTTTGTGGAGACCGGCGCCAGCATCTGGATCGTGTACAGCACGCCGGCGACGACCGAGAAGGCCAGCACCAACAGCAGGAGGAGCAGCGTCGCGCTTCGGCGCACCCGGCGCGGCGTTTTGGACAGAGGAGTCGTCATATCACGAGGTCGTCAGGGCGTCGCGGGGCGCGTTCGTCGTCCGGCGATGGGCGAGATAGCTTTCTAGGATTACGGCCGCAGCGGTCTGAT
The DNA here is from genome assembly GCA_043746125.1 of Armatimonadota bacterium. Taxonomy (GTDB): domain Bacteria; phylum Armatimonadota; class Armatimonadia; order Armatimonadales; family Capsulimonadaceae; genus JANXMY01. The sequence goes on from JAYTRQ010000052.1 coordinate 2,261, forward strand.
CAATGCGTTCGCGGCGCTTGGCGCGGGAGACGCCCTGGGCGATCAATATCTCGTTTGCCTCGACACTGGACAGGCTCTCATCCCACAGTACGATCGGTATGGGGAGTAGGTTCGCCAGGGCGCGGGCGAATCCCTGCGTCTTTTGCGCCTGCGGCCCGATCTCTCCGTCCAGAGACAGCGGCAGGCCGACGACGATGCCCTCCGCCTCCTGCTCCGTCGCCAGGGCGGCCACGGCCGCCGAGTCGCGCTTGAGGCTGCCAACGCGTCGGACGACGCCGATGGGGAAGGCAGCGATCTCTAAGGAATCGCAGACGGCGACTCCGATACGGACGTCCCCGACGTCCAGCCCGAGAAGGCGCATTCGGTGTCTCCAAACAGCCCGTGCAGGAGTGAGAGCACGAGGCACTGCAAGGTCAGAATGGCGGCGACGAGGCCCGAGTCATTGAACAGTATCGCGACGAGGCATCCCCAGGCCCCGGCCAGCCAGACCGCTCGTTCACGCGGGCGTGTTACCAGATAGCCCGTCACCTGCCGCCAAAGCCACTTTCGCACGGCCAGCCCGAGCAGTGCAAAGCCGAGTAGGCCGCTCAAGGTCCCTGGATGGGTCGCGACACGGGCGGCTAGCCCCATCTTCCGCAGGCTGACTCCGACAATATACCCGAAACGCCCGTGTCCCAGTGCCCCCACGGCGGATTCAAGGTGCGTCCGGCGCAGGTGCAGGACGTGGCCCAGCACGGCCCAGAGCAACACGAGTGCGAACCCGGCCGCGACGCCGCCCAGTAGATGCTTCCAATTGACGGGCTTGCCTTGCAGCAGCCGCCAAGCGGCGTAGAACGTCGCCGTGGCCGTGATCGCGCCGCCGGCCTTCGCGCCGAAGGCGGGGAAGGAGAGGACGAAGATGACGAGAGCGAACCAGAGGAGAGGAACCCACCTCCCCCACTTCGTGGGTATTCCTCCCGCAACGGGAGGAGGAAGAGGTAAAGACGGATCAGGAGGGGGGCAGGGGGGGGGGGCGCAGGCCAGCAGCGCCCCGCCGATTAAGACACCCATATACTCGTTGCCGATGCCGTAAAAGCGTATGCCCGCCAGGGCGTACTCGCTGAGGGCGGAGTTCGAGATCAGCGTTGTCCCGGTCAGCCCGTCCCCGACCAGCACGAGGGCCGTCAGGCCGAAGATGATTTGGGGCGTGGGCAGGAGGGCCAGTAGGCCGATCAAGGCGACGACAACGGCGACGTAGGTGGGCACAGTGCGCGGGTCAGCCAGGGGGGCCAGCAGGAGCGCGAGGGGCCAAGCGCACAGCAGGCGCATCGCGTACCGGGCGGCGACAGCAACCCGGCCGGTCATCCGACCGGACAGGTAGAGGCCGAGGCCAGCAAAAACTAACGCCGCCGCGCTCAGGCCGATGGTCCAGAAGACGGCGTCCTGCGCCTCCTGGTTGAGCCGCGTCAGGCGATCCAGGCGAGGCAGATTTGCCTGGTTTGCCTGGACAGAGATGGCGGGAGCGCCCGTCATCTGCAAGGGCTGGGGGACGTCCAGCGCGTCCAGCACCATCGGTGCAACGTCACGAGCGGAGACCAGGCCCGGCGTCTGCGTCGTGTCAGTTTGAAGTGCTCCGTCGGGCGTGTGGGGTGAAAAGGGATCAGAACGCAGGAACGGCGTGAGCCGGTCCCAGGAGCCGTCCGGGGAAAGGGGCGGCGTAGGGACGACCAACAGCGCCTGAACGCGCCCGTTCAGAACCTCCCCAACGTAGGCATCGAGGGCGGACAAGGCCCGCCGCCGGTGCGCTCGGTACGCCGAAGACAGAAGAAATCCATGTTCGTTTTCGCGCTCGGCACGGGCGAAGTCCCCAAAGTGAACGACGACCAGACCACAGGTCACAAGCGCCGACTGAGTCGTCGCCCACAGGCGAGCGGGGTCTTCCCGCTTACCGCCCGGCGAGATCGGATCGGCCACACACCCATCCCCGACGACGTCCGGGGCGGGCAGGAACAGCAGCGCGGGGCGGTAGGGGCCGGTGTCATCGCCATCCGCGTCACCCAGCAGAGCCGTTCGGACGCCAGCGCGGCGGAGCGTGTCGGCCATCCGGCCCTGTGAGACGTCCCCCACCCCGATGCTGTCTCCCGCGCCCAGTGTGGCGTAGACGCTGGCGACGGGGTCCGGCTTCCGGGCCAGGCCGGGCGACATCAAGGCAGTTTCACCTTCCTGCCGCATCCGCGTAAGGTTGGGGAGATCGGGGCGCGAGACGTCGTCGAGCGTCAGGTGATCGGCCAGGATGACAAGCACATGGGGCCGGGCATAGAGGGGGGAGGCGAGGGTAAGGAGGAAGAAGAAGGCACAGAAGGCCCGGCACTGAAAGTGCCGGTCTACTCGGAGGAAACCCCTACGGGGTTGAAGAAACGCTTGACGAAAGCACTTCCTCAGTCGCGGAGCGACTTTCTCCGAGTAGACCGGCACTTCCAGTGCCGGGCGGAGATCGGTGATCCTCACGCCCCCGCCATCTCCGTCACCAGGCGGGCCGCCGTTTCCAGCGCTTCGGCCAGTTTGGAAGGATCTTTGCCGCCTGCTTGCGCGAAGTCCGGACGGCCGCCGCCGCCGCCGCCTGCCACTTTGGCGGCCTCGCGGACGACGTTCCCGGCGTTGACGCCGCGCTCGACTACATCCTTGCTGACCTTGACGGCCAGCGAGACTTTGCCCCCGCCTGCGCTGCCCAGGATGACGACGCCGGACTTCAGCCGGTTCAGGATTTCCTCACACAACATCCGCAGGGTGTCCGCGTCGGCGCCGTCGCCCATTGCCTGGCAGACCAGCTTGAAGCCAGCCACGTCCTGAGCGTTCGCGGCCAGGCTCTCCACCTGCCCACCCACCGCGGCCTTCTGCAAGGACACCAGCTCACGCTCCCGCAGACGCAGCTCGGATTGCAGCTTTTCGACCGATGCGGGGGCGTTAGCCGGGGACGTCTTCAGAGACTGCGCGATGTCAGATAATAGCCGCTCCTGATCCAGCGTCCGCATCAGGGCGGGCTTGCCCGTGACAGCCTCAATACGCCGAACGCCCGCCTGGCTGGAGCCTTCGGAAACGATCTTGAACAGGCCGGCCTGGGACGTGTGCCGCAGGTGGGTCCCGCCGCAGAACTCCAGGCTGAAGTCTCCGGCTTGGACGACCCGGACGACGTCACCGTACTTCTCGCCGAAGAGCATGGTCGCGCCCATTTTCCGGGCCTCGTCAATCGGCTTCTCAAACACATGGACGGGGATGTCATCCAAGATTTTCTCGTTGACGATGCCCTCTACCTGCCGCTGCTCCGCGTCACTCATCTTGTGGTCGTGCGAGAAGTCGAAACGCAACCGATCCGGGGCGACCAGCGACCCACGCTGCTGGACGTGCGGCCCTAAGACCACCTGCAAGGCCTTGTGCAGCAGGTGGGTCGTCGTATGGTTGCGCTGAATGTTCCCGCGGCGGCCTGCGTCAATGCGGGCCTCTACGGTCTCGCCGACGCGCAGTTCGCCAGCCGTGACCGTGACGGTGTGGAACCAGTAACCGCTGTCCTTCTGCGTGTCCGAGACGTCCGCGGCGCCCTCCTCGCCATGCAACCAGCCGGTGTCGCCGACCTGGCCGCCCGCCTCGGCGTAGAACGGCGTCTGATCCAGCACGACCTGAACCGTCTTGCCCTCGGATGCGCTGTCCGTAAGCTGTCCGCCGCTGACGATGGCGGTGATCTTCCCGCGCGACTCAGGCTCCGAGTAGCCGACGAACAGCGTCTTGACCGTGTCCCGCTCGCGCAGGGCTGGAACGACGCTGTCCGCGAACACTTCCCGCGTTTTGCCGCCTTCTGAGACCAACAAGTGCTGCTGCCAGAGTTCGTCGTAGCGGGCCATGTCCACGGTCAGACCGGCCTCGGATGCTAACTCTTGTGTCATCTCCACTGGGAAGCCGTAGGTGGTGAACAGGGCGAACGCCTCGTCGCCGGCCAGCGTCTTGGACTGCCTGACGTCTTCACTGTCCAGGATTGATTGCAGGCGAACTGACCCCGAAGCCAAAGTCCGGCGGAACTGCTTCTCTTCAATAATCGCGTAGCGCAAGATCGTGCCGCGGCGGGCTTCCAGGTCGGGGTAGTCGGCCTTGCGCTGGTCAATCACAGTGGGCAGGATCTGGTCTAGGAACGGTTTTTCCAGCCCCAGCGTATTCCGGCCCGCCAGAATGGCGCGGCGCATCAGGCGGCGCAGAACGTAGCCTCGGCCAACGTTTGAAGGCAGCACGCCGTCAGCGAGGCAAAAAGCTGTCGCCCGGACGTGGTCGGCCACGCGCCGGAACGCGATGTCTTTGGGGTCGCTGTCCTGGCTCGTATAAGTCAAGCCCGATAGCTCTTCCAACTGCCGCAGGATCGGCGCGAATAAGTCCGTCTCAAACGGCCCGCGCACGCCCGCCAGGACAGCGGCCGTCCGTTCCAAACCCATGCCGGTGTCAATGTTTTGGCGCGGCAGGGGCGTCAGAGTCCCGCCTTCGGCCCGGTCGAACTGCATAAAGACCAGGTTCCAGATCTCCAGCCAGCGCTTGTCGTCCCACACGCCGTCCAGGGTGGGCGGCAGGTGCGGCTGGGTATCGTAGAAGATCTCAGAACACGGCCCACACGGCCCCGTCGGCCCTTTGGAGATGGGGCCAGGGGGCCAGTAGTTATCGTCCTCACCCTTGCGAAAGATCTTATTCTCCGGCATACCTGCCTGCCGCCACAGGGCGTAGGCGTCATCGTCGTCCTCAAAGACCGTAACGCGGACTTTTGCCAAGTCCAGCTTCAAGACGTCAAACAAGAACTCCCACGCCCACGCGATGGCCTCGGCCTTGAAGTAGTCGCCGAACGAGAAGTTGCCCATCATCTCGAAGAACGTGCAATGGCTTGTGTCGCCGACGTCCTCAATGTCCGTCGTCCGCAGGCACTTCTGTGCGGACGTGGCCCTGGCCGCAGGGGGGACTTGTAGGCCCTGAAAGTAGGGCTTAAACTGCACCATACCCGCCGACGTGAACAGCAGGGTCGGGTCGTTCGGAACGAGCGAGTCCGAAGGCAGCCGCTTCGCGCCTTTGGCCTCAAAAAACTCCAGATATTTGCGTCTCAGTTCGCTGCCGAGCATGAAAAAAGTCTCCCCGCACTAGATGGCAACTATTATAGCACAAAAGCCCCGGCCTCTCACTCAGAGGCTGGGGCACACCGTCACGGGAGGCGTTGCTATTTGGTCTGGATGTCCAGGATGAGGCCGCTGACCAAGTGAGGGTACAGGCTCTGAAAGTTCA
>JAYTRQ010000053.1:0-2385 GCA_043746125.1 Armatimonadota bacterium
GCGAACGGCAGTGACAGCCGCACGACCAGGATCTCGTCGGGCACGGACAGCGTCAGCGTCTTGACGCCCCGCCAGATCTGCGCCGGCTCCAATCCCCCGCCGGGGAGGTAGGCGGCGGCTGAGATGAGTGGTGTTCTGAGTGTCAGCGTGACGGGGATGGGCGGGTTGACGACGTTCTGTTTGCGGACAATGTCAAAGCTGGACACCTCCTGCCAGAGCAGCAGGGAGTAGTCGCCGTTTGACTTTTGCAGCAGCATGTGGCGCAGGGTCGGCAAGGCTTTGGCATCGGCAGACAGCATAAAGTCTAAGGCGTGGGGCGTGAACTGGGGGCGCTGCCAGACCTGCGCGGCCGGGTCCCAGCGCGACTCGTTCAGCAGGCTGATCAGGTTCTTGAGGGCGGTGTACGCGGGCTTGGGAGTCAGGTCGTGGCGGACGATGCTGAGCGCGGCCTCGGCGTTGGTGTCTTCGTGGTCGAACTCGTCGCAGAACTCATAGGTAATCGTGCGGACGATGCCGGCGTTGAAGTACGCGGCGAAGTGGCACGGCAGGTACTTGGCCTCGGCCGCCTCGGACACGCCGGGCTGGACTCCGGCGATCACGCCCCCACCGCCGTTCCGGGCCGTGTGGTAGCCGGATTCGGTCACAACGATGGGCTTCCAGACGGCGCTCGGGCCGAGCAATCGTTCGGCATTCAGCGTGCTGGGGACGTAGCCGCCTTCCAGGCTGGTCTCCGGCGGCTGTCCGCCCGTGTAGGAGTGCATGACGACGTAGTCCTCGGCGTTCAGCGGAGCCGGCTTCAGGTTTGAGTCTTGCTGGGCCGTAGACGGGGCGATAACGCCCACCCCGCGAGTCAATGGATCAGCTTTGAGGGCGGCGTACAGGTCGTTCTGGTAGGCGTCCGGCCCCTGCGGGAAGACCTCGCCGGCGTAGGCCGAATTGGCTGCGAAGATGTCTACCTCGTTCGGCCCTTCCACCATGTCCACGAGGGGCCGGTTTTCTTTGACCTGGGCCACGACTGCGGTGGGCGGGGCGTTCGGCCCGTAGATGACGGTGGCCTGGATGCCATAAGTCTTGTAGAGGTCTTGCAGGTGCGGGTGGAAGCCGTCCCGCACATGCCGAATCCCGCTCGCGGCCAGCAGCGCCTTGACCGGGAAGACGCTGATCGTCTGGTCGCTCTTGCCCCCCTCCCGTCGGCGGCTGACGTCGTCCGTCCCTATGGGGAGGGAAGTGCGTGAGCGGGGGCTGTCCTCACGGTCAGAAACGCGCGGACGCAAACCGGGTCCCATTGCGTCCCCGCCCCTTCTTCCAGTATCCCCAGGGCCTTCCCCGGCTCCATGCCCTTGCGGTACGGCCGGTCCGTCGTCATGGCCGAGTAGGCGTCCGCGACGGCCATCAGGCGGGCCATCAGCGGCGTCTCCTCCCCGACCAGTCCGTCCGGGTAGCCCTTGCCGTCCCATCGCTCGTGGTGGTGGCGGATGGCGTCCAGCGTGTCCTCAAAGCCCGGCACGGCCCCGACGATGACCGCGCCCATCATGGGGTGCTTCTGGACCGATTCGAACTCGTCGTCCGTCAGTTTACCCGGCTTGCGGAGGATGCGGTCGGGGATGCCGATCTTGCCGACGTCGTGCAGCAGCGCGGCCACGGCCGTCGCGGTCAAGGCTTCGGCGGGGAGGCCCAGGGCGCGGGCGATCTCCAGGCTGTAGGTCAGGACGTCCTCGGAGTGCCGTCGCGTGTAGCGGTCCTTGTTGTCCACGGCCACCAGCAGGGCGTCCAGCATGGCGTAGCCCCCGACGGAGGACAACAGGTGACGGCGCAGGCACTCCGCCTCGTCGTCATCCGCCCCGCCGCTTTTCGCACGGAACAGGCGCTCATCGGCCAGCGGGACCAGGTCCGCTCGACCCGCGGCCTCCTGGGGGAACAGGGCGACTCCGAAGGACAGGGTAAGCGGCATGGGGGTGTCCTGGCCGGGCGGCAGGAAGGTCAGCCCGCCTAGGTCCACCGTCAGCCGGGCCGAGATCTCCTCCGCGCTCTGGCTCCCGTCCGGCAGGGGCAGGAGCAGGGCGAACTCGTCGCCGCCGAACCGGGCGAGTGTATCATAAGACCGACAGGTCCCGCGCAGGGCGTCGGCTACCTGACGCAGCACGCCGTCCCCGGCTAGATGGCCGTAGGCGTCGTTGAAGAACTTGAAGTTATCCAGGTCCAGCATCACCACGGCCAGGCTCGTCCCGTCGCGCTGGACGCGGTCGGCCTCTTCCTCGAGGCGGCGGTGGAAGGCCCGGTGGTTCCACAAGCCCGTCAGCGGGTCTCGGTCCGCCTGGTCCACGGCCTCGGCCAGCAGCCGCTCGCGCTCGGCCTCCAGGCGACAGCGCTCGGTGACGTCCTGGG
>JAYTRQ010000054.1:0-2364 GCA_043746125.1 Armatimonadota bacterium
GAGGAGTGACCCGGCAGGGGCCGCGCGCCCGGCCAGCCCTCCGCGAGTTGCTGCACCCGGCACATGTCGGATGCCCCGGAAAAGACGACGCGCCTGATCCTCAGCAGCACGCGCGGCTGGACACCCTGGCCCTTCGTGTGGTACAGTAAGGCCTAGGCAAGGTTGGGCCTGCCCTCGCACCCTCAGCCGCCCCCCCCCGAAAGGCCGCCATGAAAAACACATTCGCCCTCCTGCTGCTGCTCGGCTTTGGAGCCGCTCTGCTCCGGCCCGCCTCCGCCGCCCCGACGGCCTTTGTACTGAGTGACCCGGCCCTGCCGGACGCGGATGCCGTCCTGATTCGGTCCGTGACTGAAGACGTCCGGGGAGCGGGATATGACCCAGCCTCGCATACGGTCGCCGAACTGAGTCAGCCGGGGGCATTGGCTCCCGGTCGGTGTGCGCTGCTCGTTCTGCCGCAGGCGCGCGCCCTGCCCGCTTCCTTCGCGCCCACCGTCTACGGCTACCTCAAAGCCGGGGGGCATCTGCTGGCCCTGGGCGTGCCCGCCTGGGGGACCGCACTGGTGGCCGGGCCGGGTGGGCGGTGGGTCACACCCGCCGAGGCCGCTGCGGCGCTGGCCCTTGTCCCCGCGCCGCACCCCGTCTTCAGCTTCGAGGCGCGTGACCTGGCGGCCTGGCATCGGTCCAGCAATGACCTGACGACGCCGACTCAAGAGACCGTCATGCCCGTCGAGGTGGAGGAACGGCGCGCGTTGGCCCTACACGTCGTCATGTCGGACCTGAACGGGTGGAATACCTTCCTCTCGCCCTCGGTCACATCCCCCGCTTTCCCCGGCGAGCGGACGATGACCGTTTTCTCGGCACGGGGCGGGCCGCGCACCTCGGGCCTCTCCATCGAGTGGGATGACAAGGATGGCTCGCGCTGGATTGCGACGGTCTCCCTGACGCCTCACTGGCGGCGCTACAGTCTGCCGCCCTCCGCCTTCCATTCGTGGGCGAACACCGACGAGCGCGCCCGACAGGGGTTCCGGCCCGAAGACGCCGATCGTCTGGCTGTCGGGCTGGCCTTCTCGCACACCGGCACAGTCGGCGGAAAGCATGAGTACTGGGTCTCCCCCATCGGCACGGCGACTTCGGAGGAAGCCCCCGCCGCGCCATCCGAGGCGCAGGAACTCGCGCCGCTGGAGACGCTGACGCCCGCCACCAAGTTCTTCGCGATCCACGGCGCGATCCGGCTGGCGGGCGGGACGATCACGCCCCCAGCGCTCCCCGAATCAGCCCAGCCCCGGCCAAGCGGCACTGGTTATGCCAAGGGCCGCACCACCCGCTGGGTGTCGCTATTGGACGCCAAGGACGCCAAAACGGGCGAGTGGCGCGGGACGCTCGCCACGCTGCGCCTGTCCCTGCCCGTGCGGGGCGAAGCCGGGGGCATTTGGGCCGCATGGACGCCGACCGAGGCAGGGTTTTATGAGCAGCCGACAGTCAAGAAGCTCCTGGTGCAGACTGCGGCGCGGATGCGTGACGGGCTGTTCCTGGCCGAAGGTGGGACCAACTTCTACACCTATTTCCTGGGCCAGCCCGGTCGTCTGGGCGCACAGGCCGTCAACATGGGCGGCCTAAACAGCGAAACGCGCACCGGGGAGATGTCCGTCTCGGTGACGGATGCCAAGGGGCGCTTGGTCCTGAGCAAGACCTGGCCTGTCACGTTGACAGCCGGTGCCGCGGCCACGCAGGAGATTGCCTGGGACCCGCATGGCCGGTGGCTGGGGGGCGGCTACACCGTCACGACCACGCTGACCGAGGGCGGGCAGATTGTGGACACTCTGACCCACGCGGTCAACGTCTGGACGCCGCCAACGCGCCCTGATTGGGTCACGGTCACCCAGAGCGGCCATTTTGCCCTCGACGGTCACCGGTGGCGCGTCAACGGCGTCAATTATATGCCCTCCTCGGGCATCGCCCAGGAGGACGGCGCCCTGTTCGAGCAGTGGCTGAGTGCCGCCGCCTATGACCCCGCCGTCGTCGAGCGCGACCTGACCCGTATCGAGGGACTGGGACTGAACGCCATCAGCGTGTTCCTATACGGCGAATCGGCCCCCGCCCAGAACCTGCTGGACCTGTTGCGGCGCTGCCGCATCCATCACCTGCGGGTCAGTCTGAGCCTGCGGCCCACCCTCTCGAATTACTTGCAGGAGGCGGACCGGGACGAGGCGGAGCGTCGGGCGTGGAAGACATTCTCCTCGATCATCACCTCTTACCGTCTGGCACAGAACGACACCGTCTTTGCCTACGAAATTGATTGGGAGCCGGACTTTGCCCGCTATGGCCGCCAGCGGCGCACTGACGCCGACTGGGCGGCCTGGGTCA
>JAYTRQ010000055.1:0-2363 GCA_043746125.1 Armatimonadota bacterium
ATTTGAGCTCCTCTGGCAGACGCCTCCCCAATAATATTCCCCATAAACCGGACGAGCGGCAAGTCCGTCTAAAGAAACGAGCCACCACCGCCGATAGTTATATCAGGCTCGGGGCAACTTTATGCAAATCTTTGACACACTCAAGAACGTAAACTACGCAGGACGAATCAGCAGCGCTCTTTCCCTCACAGGCTTACTCGTCGGGGTGGTGTTCTTGGGCGCGTTTTTTGGCCCCCCTACCCTCCGGGTAGCGGCCCTCTCGGCCCTGGCGGTGGGCCTGGCCGCCCTGATCCGGCACACCCAGGGGGCGGAGCGGGCGGCGGCGGCGCTGGGGGCAGAACTGGCGGCGGCGCAGAAGGCGGAGATGGAGGGAGCGGCGCAGATTCTGGCGCAGACGAACAGCCTCCTCGCTCAGGCGTCCAGCCGGTTCCAGGAACTGTTCCAAGGGCTGCCCGTAGCCTGCTTTTGTTACGACCGGTCGGGCCGTATTATGGAGTGGAACCGTGCGTTTGAACGGCTCTACGGGTTGGAAGACGCCCTCGGGTGTTCGGTGTGGGAGGCGATCTGTCCGCGCGACGGGTCGCCGCAGCTCGGCCTGGCCATTGAAGCGGCTCTGGCCGGGGAAGCTCAGGAGGGGGTCGAGTGGACGCACCGGCATGCGGACGGCTCCCCGGTGCAGCTCCTGTGCAACGTCTTCCCCCTGCGAGGCCTCGGCGGCGAGGTGACCGGCGGAATCTACGCCAACATAGACATCAGCGCCCAGCACCAGGCCGAAGAAGCCCTGCGGGTGAGCGAAGAGCGCCTGCACGCGCTTTATAACACGACGTCCCAACAGAACCTGTCGTTTGAGGACAAAACAGCTACGCTTTTGGAGACCGGCTGTACTCAGTTCGGGTTGGAGACGGGCGTGCTGGCCCGCGCCGTGGGCAAGAACTATCAAGTCGTTCAGGCCCTGTCGCCCGATGCCGGCGTCGTGCCGGAAGTCTTCTTCCCCGCCGACGCGGGGCCGGGCCAGGCGGCCCTCTGCCTGGCCAGCCGAAACGAGCCAGAGACGGAGGCGATCTGCCTGGGCAGCCACGTGCGGGTGAACGGCGAGGCTTGGGGCACGCTCTGCTTCGTCGGCGCCCACCGCCCGGAAACCCCTTTCACGAGCGGCGACCGGGAGATGGTCCGGCTGATGGCACAGTGGATCGGTGGTGAGGTGGCACGGCAAGAAGCGGAAGAGGCTGTGCGGGACTCGGAGGAGCGATTCCGGTCTGCCATCGCGTCTATGTCCGAGGGCCTGGTTGTGATGGACGCGGGCGGGGTCATCCGCATCTGCAACGAGAGCGCTGAGCGCATCCTTGGGGTCGCCCAGCAGGCCCTCGAGGAGTGGCGGCCATTGAACCCGGACTTCGTCGCCCGTCGCGAGGACGGGACTCCGTTCCCGCAAGGGAGCTACCCCCTCGTCGTGTCCTTGCGGCGGGGGAAGCCGCAGCGGGACGTCGTCGCCGGCCTGCCGCGTCTGGACGGCAGCCTCCTGTGGGTCACCATCAATTCCGCCCCCCTCTTCCGGCCTGGCGAGGACGCGCCCTATGCCGCCGTCGCCACCTTCAGTGACATCACCGAGCGGCGGCGGAGCGACGCCCAGATCGCGGCCCAACTTTGCCAGATCCAGGACTATTCTCACGCCCTGGAAGAGCAGAAGTCGGCCCTGCAAGCTGCCAACGCACAGCTCGAGGAATTGGCTCTGTGTGACGGCCTGACCGGGCTGGGAAACCGCCGGGCCTTTGAGACACGCATGGAACAGGAACTCCTTCGGGCAGAGCGCTACGGCATTCCTCTGTCTCTGGTCCTGCTGGACGTGGACGGGTTCAAAGAGTATAACGACACGTTCGGACACCCGGCTGGCGATCAGGTGCTACGGATTCTGGCGAAGACAGTCGCGGGGGAGGGCCGTGAGACGGACTTCTTCGCGCGGTATGGCGGCGAGGAGTTCGTGATCCTGCTGCCGCATACGGACAGCGAAGGAGCCATCATCTTCTCCGAACGCCTGCGGTGCGTTCTTGAGGCCGCCACCTGGCCCGGCCACGACGTCACGGCCTCGTTCGGGGTTGCGACGCTGTGGCCCGCGATGCAGAACCAGGCCGAGTTGGTATCGGCCGCCGACACCGCCCTCTACGCCGCCAAGGCGGCGGGCCGCAATCGGGTCGTCCATGCCCAGGCCCTTTTCGCCCACGCCGCCTGACCCGAAATTTATTTCGCCCGTCCCCATCGGCGTTGACAAACCCCCCAGTATTGTGTATAATGCTCCCTATCGCCAACCCAGACCTCGGAGGACGTCATGCCGATGCTGTCCCGACGTCCGTTAGCCGGGAACAGGC
>JAYTRQ010000056.1:0-2362 GCA_043746125.1 Armatimonadota bacterium
GGGAACTTCCAGGCCGTGACCAGGACGTCCGGTGCATCGCCGCCGTGCGTCAGCGCGTTCAGCCGCAGCTCCCCCTCCCAGGGCGACGCAGCGTAGGCATACGCGCCGGGCAAGGCGTGGCTCCCGCCGTCACGGGCTAGGAATGCCGCCCCGGTCCAGTTCCCGCCGACGTGCCCCACCCCGTTGACCTTGCGGCCGTCCAAAGTGACCCAGGCCAGGCCCGACCCGCCCTCCGAGACGTAGGAGCCGATCAGCACGGCGGGCTTGCCACTCGCGCCGTCCGGCGCGAACACGATCGCCTGCGGGGGCGTGTGGTTCGTCAGCCAGCCGCCCGTCCGGTCCTGCGTCTCCCAGGCGGGATGCCCGGCGTTGTAGACACTGAACTCGTAAGCCAGCCCGATTTCGGGGTGCACCAGGCCTCGCACGGTGTACGCGCCGGGCGCGACGAACTGGCCGGGCACGTGGTACAGGCCGTGATGGGCGGCGTCCGTGTCCCGCCCCAGATCGTCCTGCCCATCCCACCAGGCGACGTTCGGCCCGGCGTGCGGGTAGTAAGTTTCCGAGATCAGGTTGCGGACGCGCCTGCCCTGCGCGTCGTCAATCACGAGGGTGACGTAGCCAGGCTGTTTCAGCGTGAACGGGATGGGGATCGGCGGGTGCGCGGCGGCCAGAACGGGGGGCAGGACGCTCGCCAATCGGGCATCCCCTAACGGCGACAGGGCCAGCAGTTCCGCCAGCCACACGCGCCGACCACCTACGGCCATCCCGTTCAGGTGTGGGTGCGTGGTATCGTCGGTGGCCTTTGTGATCCGCAAGCGGACGGCGCGGGTTGTGACCGTGCGGCCGAAGTCAACCCAGTTCAGCCCTAGTTGGCGCGGGTATTGGGACAGAAAGCCCGTAAACGACTTGATGGTCTGCCACTGCGCCTCAGGCCCGACGTAGACCTGGGCCTCTCCCGCCCCGAAGCCGGTCCCCAGAGCGCACAGACCGCTGAGTTTGACAGGCTTCGGCCAGGTCAGCGTCACGATTTCGGGATGTTCGGGCGACACGACCGGCCGGTCTTTGGCACCCTCGCGGCTCGCGTTCTCCCAGACGTTCCAGGTCCCATCGTTGCTGTCGTTATTGACGAGGTTGGCCCTCTCCCCCTCCGCGCTTGCGCTCGCGACCGCCAACGGGGCGACATTGGCGGTGCGGGCCGGAAGCACGTAGACGCCACCGAGCCAGCCGGCGTAGTCCGTATCCGTCGCCTGGGGCATGTGGGCGAATCGCAGGGCGCGGGTTGTCGTCCCGGCGGGCAGGGTCCAGAGCACATAGTCTTCCACGCCCGCCTCGTCCGTAGACACCACCCCGGCCTTGATACGCCGGGCAGGCACCCAGTCGGAATCTACGTTTAAGCGGCCGGGGTAGGCCGCCGTCGCCCTCAGGACGCTGAGGGTCCCGCCACCGCGCGTCAGCACTGTCCCGACGGGCAGAGCCGTCTGAAAGCCGATCCGCAGGTAGCGCACGCCCAGGCTCTTGGAGACCCCATAAAACGACCCGCTCCATTCGGGGCCACTTTCCGTCGTCCACGTTACATGCTTGGGGCCGTCGGCGTTAGGCGTTTCTTCGCCCCCAAACCCGCCCCGGACCGGCTGTTCCTGCCCGTCGGCCCACGCTCGGAACGCGGCCAGGTCCAGCACAGCGGGCGTGATGGGGGTCTGAAAGGTCTGTGCGCCGACTCCCACAGAGAGGACGAAGAACAGAAGCGCCGGTAGCCCAATCGGGAGGCTTGTGCAGCGGAAAGATCGGCTTACGTTTGCGGTTCTTGCAGTCACGGATGAAAACCCTCAGCCTAATTGTAACGCTTCCGGCGCAAAAATGCAATCACGGCATAGCATCCTCCCCGTAAGGATAGGGCTTGCCCTACCCTCCGTCCTGTTCTAAAGCCCTTCCCTCCGAGGGAAGGGACCGGCTCGGAACGAATGTGAGCGAGCCAGGGATAGGAACTCCGGCTCCGCCCCGCGCCAGCGCGATCTTGCTGTCCACCAATTCACCCGTATCGGCATGGCGTAGGTCTGCCGCCGAGTACTGGATCACATACGCCTTGCGCGTGCCCTTAGACACGTTCGCGCCGCTCTTGTGCATCGTCAACGACTGGAACACGGCCAGCGACCCGGCCTTGACAGGTACCAGAACGCCCTGGTCCAGGTCACCGGGCGTGAAGACGTTTTCTAGCAGGAAATAGCCCTCCTCATTAAACTGCTTCTTCTGTGCATCGGCAATAGTCAGGCTCATGCGTTCCTCCAGACTTCGGCCAGGTCAACCGCACGGAGACGGTTCGGGATGTGCTCGGACTCGCGCTGGCCAGTGAGGGCATCACGGG
>JAYTRQ010000057.1:0-2361 GCA_043746125.1 Armatimonadota bacterium
TTCTTGTTATGGGCCAAACCCTCTGAGATGACGGCCTCCGGCTTGCCCGGCAAGGGCATCCGCCCTCCCGGCACCAGGCTATCACCCGCCCGGCGCAGCAAGTAATCCCTGTCTCCATCGTTCACGCCGAAGCAGACGAATGGGAACGGCCCGAAGACCGTATTGATATTAAAGAAGAACCCGGACGTTTCGATGGTTCGCTCCACGCCGGGCGTCTTTTTGATCTGGGCCTGGACGGAGGGTGGGACACGGATGACGCTCTCACCGGGCTGTGCGGCGGCGATTCTCGGAATGACTGGGGTGAAGACCTTGGTGTAGTTGTAAATGGTCAGCACGGTCAGGTCAATGGAGTTGACGATGGTGACGACGGAGGCGATGAGGAAGACGGATAGGACGATGACGAACGCGAGCGGCAGCGTCCGTCCGAGGTTGCGTCGGAAGTAGGTGATCGGGTTGAGCGGGCGTGCGATGGCCGTGGTTCCTTCTAAGGGGACAGAGAAGAACGTTTGTGAGATCGTTCACGGGCCATTATACCCGTTCCCCGCCGTTCGGGAACGCGGGCAGGAAAGCGGCCTAGATTTGGCGAAACGTGCCTCTATCAGCAACCTCCTTTGCAAGTGTGGGCACGCCATCCAGGACTACCACGACTTCGTGCCATACAAAGGTGAAGTGCGCCGGGATCAAGATTTCGACGGGTCCTTCGAGACGGCTTGTAATCAGCTTGCCCTGCTGGTGGCCGCAGTCGCCAAGGGCCGCCGTGATGAATGGGTCAGCCGTCATTTCCTGTCGGGGTATCCGCGTAGTGTTGCTGATAACGAGTTAATATCCAACTTCGTCTCAGGCTTAGAGAGACGAACAATGTCGACCCTTTATGAGCGTGAGGTGTGCGGGCGGCTTTGGGTGCAGAAGTAGCCAGGCGTGAATGCACACTACTCTTACACCCCGGATAGTGATGATATAAATCGAGTATTGGCATCAGCGTGGTATGCCCACGACAAGTTAGGATTGACAAGGATTGCTTCCAGCAAGACAGAGTATTTTGATTTCGAGCGCGTTTGGCGAGGAGGCTATTTAAGTCTTATTCCAGACGTGAGGCGGGGTACAATTAGGGCATGAATATTGGAGTTGTACGCGAAATCAAGAACAATGAGAACCGGGTGGCCGTCGTGCCCTCCGGTGTCGAGTCGCTGACGAGGGCCGGGCACACCGTCTTCGTCGAGACCGGCGCGGGGCTTGGGACGAGCCTGACCGACGACGCCTATGCGGCGGCGGGTGGGCGAATCATCGGTGGCGCGTCCGAGGTATGGGCCGCCTCGGACATCGTCTGTAAGGTAAAGGAGCCGCAGCCCGAAGAGTACCCTTTCATAAAGCCCAACCACGTGCTGTTCACCTACTTCCACTTCGCCGCCTCGCGCGGCTTATCCGAGGCCATGCAGAAACGGCGCGCGACGTGCCTTGCCTACGAGACCGTGGAGGCCGCCGACCACACCCTCCCCCTTCTGACGCCCATGTCCGAGATCGCTGGCAAGATGGCGATGCAGGAGGCGGCCAAATACCTAGAAAAGCCGCAGGGCGGGCGGGGCATACTGCTTGGCGGCATTCCGGGAGTCCCGGCCGCCCACGTCGTTATTTTGGGGGGCGGCGTGGTTGGCGTCAACGCCGCCAAGATCGCGGCGGGCATGGGCGCGAACGTCACCATCATGGACGTCAACTTGGAGCGCCTGCGTTACTTGGACGACGTGCTACCGGCGAACGTTACGACCTACTTCTCGAACCCACTGCACATCCGCGAGATTCTGCCCTCCGCCGACGTCGTCATCGGGGCAGTGTTAATCAAAGGCGCCCGCGCCCCGATCCTCGTCAGCCAGGCCGACCTGAAGCGCATGAAGCCGGGTTCGGTCATCGTGGACGTCGCCGTGGACCAGGGCGGCTGCATCGAGACTATGCACCCCACCACCCACGCCGTTCCAGTCTTCACCGTGGACGAGGTCATCCATTACGGCGTTGCCAACATCCCCGGCGCAGTCCCCGCGACGTCCACCTACGCCTTGACCAACGCCACGTTCCCCTACCTGCTGTCCCTGGCAAACAAAGGCGTCAAGCAGGCCCTGCGCGACGATGCCGGGTTTGCAGAGGGCCTGAACGCCGCCGACGGCCAGTTCTTCCTGCGCGAGATTTCCGATGAGTTCGGCCTGCCCCTGGCCTCCCTCAGCGGGTGGCTGGCGTGAAAAACGCCAAGCCGATCCTCGCCGCCGTCACCGTCCTGGCCGTCTTGGCGCTGATCGTCCGTCAGGTCACCCAGGCCGTCTGGCACACGTTCGCATCCCCAGCAGGCCTGGCCCACGTGGACCGATCGACGCC
>JAYTRQ010000058.1:0-2359 GCA_043746125.1 Armatimonadota bacterium
CCCCAAGCGTGAAGTTCGCCGTGGCGGTCCCGCCCGAAGTCACGGTCAGCCCCGTCTGGGACTGGCCGGAGAAATAGATCGGGTTTCCGGTGTTGTCCGTCGCGGGCGTCACCGTGGACGTGTCCACGGACACGGTGAGTGCGAGTCCGGCGGGCACGTTCAGGCTGTAATGGCCGCTACTGTCCGTGGTCGTGGTCGCTTTGACCGCCCCGCTCGTGCTGGACGTGGCCGTGATCGTCGCGCCGGCGATGGCGGCCGGGAGGGGGCTTGAGTCGGTGACTGTGCCCGTAATGGTTCCGGTCCCCGCCCCCTGGTCGGCATTCGTGGACAGGGTGGCCAGCATGGCGTCACCGATGAACGAGCCAAGGCCCGTGGCGTCGTCGTATCCGGGCGTCGCCGCAAAGTAGAGGTTGGTGCCCAGTACGACGTCGTGGAACTCGTTCGCGTAGTTGCTCCCGCGTCCGATGCCGTAGAGGATCGGGTTGGCAAAGCCAATAGGCCCCAGGCCATTGGTCGTGCGCTGCTGGTTGATCAGGACGAAGAAGGCTGCCCACAGAGGGGCGGAGGCGCTGGTTCCGCCGGTCGTCTGGACCTTGCCGGCGAGGTAGATGTCGTAGCCGGTGTTCGGGTCGGCATCGAGGGCGACGTCCGGCACGTCCCGGAACTGTGGATCGGCTCCTAAGCCTTGCTGATAGGAGGGCTTACTCCAGATGTGGCTGGGGCCGCCACCACTGCCTTCCGGGTTGTTAGCGCGTGCGCCGGTGCTCCAGACCGACTCGCCGACATAGCGCCCAGGCAGGGCTGCCGCCGCAGTCGTGCCGGCGGTCGGCTTATTATAGGAGAGCATGGTGCCGCCCACGGCGGTCACAAATGGCTGCGAGGCGGGGTTGTCCACGGCGGTCTGCGTCAGAGCCGTCGGGTTGGTAGGATCGTAAGCGTCATACGCGCCGAAGTCGCCTGAGGCAGAAAAGATGGACTGCTTCTGTGCGGCCATCTGCATGAAGGCATTGTTCTCCGCATCCCGCGTGGCCGCGTCCACTTCCCTTTCCGGGGACCCCCAGCTATTGCTGATAACCTTCAAGAGCGGCGTCCCATCCGTCCCAGTGTCATCGGCCATGTGCTGGAATATGTCCACCGCCACGGTGGAGCCGGTCGTCGTGCCAGTCGTGGTGGCCGTCTGGTTGCCCTCGTAGACGTAGATCGCTTTGACGTTGGGGGCGAGGGCCAGCACCATGTCAATGTCCAGCGTGACTTCGCCCTGACCGCCAGGGGAAAGGATGCCGCCGGTCGCGCCGTCAATCAGGACGTTCTGCAAGGCGGGCTGCTGCGTCGTTCCGGCGGGGGTCAGAGCCGTGGGCAGGCCGAACTGCGTCACATATAGGGCGATGTCCTTCGGGTCATAGCCATCCAGTTCAAACAGGCCGATCGTTTGCCCTGTGCCATCCAGCAGCGGGTTCGTCGCCGTTCCTGTCCCTGTGCCCGTCCCAGTCGGCGTCCCTGTACCGGTGCCCGTTCCTGTGCCCGTCCCCGTGTTGACCGTGACGGCTGTGTATAACTGCGTCACGCCAGCCAGGCTGTAAGCATACTTGACGTCGTTCGGGGCCAATCCGCCCGCCGGGCCTGTGCCGATGCCGCCGCTCGTGCCGGGGAACGGCAGGCGCGGGGCGAGGGCATGCGAGTGAGGCCTCATCCGGGCGGCGTCGGTCAGCCCGACCACGCCCGCCACCCGAGCGCCGATGGAGCGCGGCAGGGTTGGCGCAGAGGCATTGGCGAAGATCGTGCGGCCGTCAGTCAGCCGGTAGTGGCCCAAGCGGACGCCGAAAGCCTTCTCCACGGCGGAGGCGGGGCCGGCAACGTCCAGAACCGTCCGGGAGGCATGAATCTGTGTGACCATCAGACCTTGCGACTGGGCGTAGGCGGCGACGGCCTCATAGTCCTGCTCAGTCGGGCTGAACTGCACATGGAACTCGGCCGGGGTCAGGAACCTGCCCTGCTCGGGGTCGCCGGGCGTGTAGAGCCGCTCCAGCAGATCGTTCAGCCGCGCCTGATTTCGGAGCGGCAGGGTGAGGGCGATGTTCATCCGCGTCTCGCCCGCCACGCGGCCCAGCAGCTTCGCCGAGCGCAGGACAGCCAGCGGGGCGACCTGGCGGCTGAGGGCAACGCGCGGCTCGTCGGCCCGCGCGGGTCCGGCGGCGGCCAGTGCGGCGGACATTAAAATCAGGACCGGCCACGATGCCGGCGCTTTACGGTGAGGGGAAAGAAACATCGGGAACAGACTCCTTGGTTCGGAAGGCTGATGCGGACGCGCGGGAGCGAAAGGCGGTGTCGGGAGGACTTGCATTCAACCATTTCTATTATA
>JAYTRQ010000059.1:0-7458 GCA_043746125.1 Armatimonadota bacterium
GAGCGGCAGCGTCTGAACGAGCGGCAGCGTCTGAACGAGCGGCAGCGTCTGAACGAGCGGCAGCGTCTGGACGAGCGGCGGCGTCTGGACGAGCGGCGGCTTCCGTCCTCCATCTTACTCCCTTCCCTCCGAGGGAAGGGTGGCGAGCCTCAAGCGAGACGGGATAGGATGTACCAACAACCATGAGCGCTAACACCAGATTCGACTCAAGACGCGATGCGAACCCCCTCCGGGACGGCGGCCGGCAGCCGATGGATCGGCTGCTGCTCTGGCTGACCTTTCTGCTGCTCGGCGTCGGCATTGTCTCCGTCTACGACGCCTCCTACGCCCTGGCGATCGAGAGGCTGCACGGGGACTCGTTCCACTTCGTCAAGCAGCAGGCCGGATACGCCGTGGTCGGGCTGGTCGCTCTAGGCGTCGCCACCCGGATGCCCTACTGGATCTGGAAGCGAACGGCGATCATCGCGCTCGCCGTGTCCATCTTCCTGTTGCTGGCCGTGCTCGTGCCGCACGTCGGCATCGTGGTCAACCACGCGCGGCGGTGGCTGGGGCACGGCCAGATCCGGTTCCAGCCGTCCGAAGTGGCGAAGCTAGCCCTTGTCCTGGCCCTGGCCCGGATGCTGGCGGGCCGGCGGACCATCGGGCGCAACTGGCGCGAGGGCCTGCTGCCGCCTCTCGGCGTCATCGCCCTGCTGGCCGGGCTGATCGCGATGGAGCCGGACTTGGGGACGGCGATGGTGGTAGGTGGGACCGGCCTGGTCCTGCTCTATCTGGCCGGGGCGCGGCGCAAGCACCTCGCCATCATCCTGGCGATTGTTACGGTTGGTATAGCCTTGTTCTCAGTCGCCAAGCCGTATCGGATGCACCGGCTGACGGCGTTCCTGAACCCTAAGGCGGACCAATACCACACGGGCTACCAGGTCTGGCACGCGCTGATTGCGCTTGGATCGGGCGGGGTGGGGGGGATGGGGCTGGGTGAGGGCCGGGAGAAGCTGTTCATCCCTGAGCCGCGTACCGACTTTATCTTCCCCGTCATCGCTGAGGAATGGGGCCTGTTCGGGACGCTGGCCCTGGTCGCGCTCTTCGTGTTCGTGGCCGCGCGGGGCTACACCATCGCCTACCGGACCAAGGACTCCTTCGGAGCGCTTCTGGCGGCGGGTATCACGACGCTCATCACCCTGCAAGCTTTGATTAACATGGCTGTGGCGACGGCGTCCATTCCGGACACGGGCGTTCCGCTCCCGTTCATCTCATACGGCGGGTCGTCCTTGATTCTCATGCTGCTGGGCATCGGCATTTTGCTCAACGTCTCGTCCTATCCGGACGGGCCGAACGGGGGCGTGAAGGACACGATTGAGCCGAACGAAGACGACTGGAACCGGCGCTGGGAGAAGACGACGGCCAAACCCGCCATCCCGTCCGGGCGTTCGTCGTCAGGCGTTCGGCGTCTGGACCGCGCCCGGCGCGACACGGGTGCGTTCGGGGATTAGTACCCACCCGCGACAAGTCGCTTCCCTGGCGCAACTGCACCCGACCCCGAAACGGGAGGGCTAAGAGGTAAGAGTGCTGCCCGCGGCCCTCTCTTGTACTTCTCCTCTCCCTCCCGTTTCGGGAGGGAAGCGACTTGTCGCGGGTGGGTTCAGGACTCCTAATTTTTGCCACGCACCCTTAAAATTCTAGTCACCGGCGGCGGGACGGGCGGCCACGTCAGCCCTGCCCTGGCCGTCATCCAGACCCTCCAGGAGATGGCACAGGGCGTAGACTGGACGCCTGAGTTCCGCTACGTCGGCAGCCGGCATGGGGTGGAGCGGGGGTTGGTCGAGGCGGCCGGTATCCCATTCGTCGGCGTCCAGAGCGGCAAGCTGCGACGGGCATCTACTGTGCGTGGGCTTCTGACGTGGAAGAACCTGACCGATGCCTTTCGGGTGCCGGTCGGGGTAGGGCAGGCCTGGAACGAGGTCCGGCGGTTCCGGCCTGACGTGGTGCTTGCGACCGGTGGCTATGTGTCCGTACCCCCGGTCATCGCGGCGGGCCTGCTGCGCCGGCCAGTTCTGATCCACGAACAGACCGTGCAGATCGGACTTGCCAACCGTATTGCCGCCCGGTTTGCGACCCGGATCGCGCTGACGTTTGAGGGTGCCGCCTCCGAACTGCCGCCCGGCCTGCGCCGGAAGGCGTTCGTCACCGGCAACCCCGTCCGGCAGGCGATCTTCGGCGGCGACCGGGCGCGGGCCGTCGCCCGCCTCGGCTTTGATCCGGCCGACGACGGTCTGCTCACCGTCTATGTGACCGGCGGGGCGCTGGGGGCGCAGAAGATCAACCGTGTGGTGGAAGCAATCCTTCCCGATTTGCTGACGGAATGCCGCGTGATCCACCAATGCGGTACTCAGGACGCGGCGCGAATGGTGGACGTGCGTGCGGGCCTGACGGACGATCTGGTCCGGCGCTATCACGTCGCCGCATTCGTCGGCACGGAAATCGCGGATGTCTTCGCCCTGGCCGATCTGGTCGTGGGTCGAAGTGGAGCTGGGACAGTGACGGAACTGGCGGCCCTGGGCAAGCCCGCCCTGTTCATCCCCCTGGTGCCGACAGGCGGGGACGAGCAGACGCGCAACGCCCGCCGCTCCATGGAAGCAGGGGCGGCTGTCCTGCTGCCGGGTCGCGAGTTGAACGGCCCGCGCCTGCTATCCGAGATACGCGTGCTGCTGTCCGATTCGGCTCGGAGAGCGGCAATGGGTGGGGCGGCCCTGACACTGGCGACGCCGAATGCTGCGTCCGACATCGCGAAGGCGCTGCTGACGCTGGCGGGGGAACCTCCTCACGTACGATAGGGTACAATAACAGAAGTCGGCCCCGGAGACGCAGTGACGCGCGGGGCTGAAAACAAGGAGATACGCATTCCGTGGGCGAGTGTATACATTTTGTCGGCATCGGTGGGGCGGGCATGAGCGGTATGGCCCGTGTCCTGGCCCGTCAGGGCGTGGCTGTGACCGGGTCGGACCTGCGCGAGTCGGCGACGCTGGAGTCACTGCGGCGTGAGTCCGGAATCCGGGCTGAGGCGGGCCATTCGGCGGCCCAACTGAACGGTGCGACCCTGGTGGTCGCATCGGCGGCCGTCAAGAAGGACAACCCGGAGATCGTGGCCGCCCGTGACCGGGGCGTCCCGGTCATCTCGCGGGCCGAGATGCTGGGGCGGCTGATGGCCCGCTACGGCCGCTCGGTCGCGATCACGGGAACGCACGGTAAGACGACTACGACGGGCATGGTGGCGATGGTTTTGGAAGCGGGTGCCCTGGACCCCACTGTGCTGATCGGCGGCGACCTGCCACTCTACGGTGGCAACGCCCGGCTGGGCGGGAGTGACGTCTTTCTGGCGGAAGCCTGCGAGGCCTACGACTCGTTCCTAGACTTGGACCCGAAGGTCGCCGTCGTTACTAACGTCGAAGCCGACCACTTAGACTATTACGGCGATCTGCCCAACGTCTTGCGCTCGTTCCGTAAGTTTCTGTCCCAGGTCACGGGCACGGCTATCCTGTGCGGCTATGATCCCAACGTGCGGGCGCTGACGGACGAACTGCGCGAATCGCCTAATCCCCCTGAGATCGTGACCTACGGCCTGGGGGATGGCGTCACGCTGAGGGCCATCAAGGTGAACGCGGACGGCCTGGTGCCGAGCTACACCGCCGTCTGGCACGGCGAGACGCTGGGGCGGGTAACGCTGGGTGTGCCGGGGATGCACAACGTCTGCAACTCATTGGCCGCCTTGGGCGTCGGATTGACGCTCGGCGTGTCATTTGCGTCCGCCGCTCAAGGGCTATCAGCTTTTATGGGCACGGGGCGGCGCTTCGAGCGTCTGGGCGAGACGGTAGGGGGCGTACTTGTCATTGACGACTACGCGCACCACCCGACTGAGATCCGCGCGACCCTGGCCGCCGCCCGCCGCGCCTACCCCGGCCGCCGGATCGTCGCCGTCTTCCAGCCGCACCTGCCCTCGCGGACGCGGGATTTCAAGATGGAGTTCGCGGAGGCGTTCGGCGAGGCAGATCACGTCGTCCTGACCGACATCTTTCTGGCCCGTGAACAGCCGATTGAGGGTGTGTCTGGGGCTGGCCTGGCTGCCCTGACGGCTGACCGTCGGGGGGCGGACTACGTGACGTACGTGGCGGACAAGACGACCCTCCCGTCCCGCCTGGCGGATGTCGTCCGGCCCGGCGACCTGATGCTGACGCTGGGCGCGGGAGACGTCCGAGCAGCGGGGGAAGGGCTGCTGGCGCTGGATGGCCCCCCCGCCCCCAATAATGGGGGAGTAGGAGGGGATGGGCTGGGAGCAGCTCCGGGTTCTTCTCTGGCTCCTCCATTATTGGGGGCAGGGGGGGCTTTATGACCAAACGCCTCAAAGTGGCCGTGCTGATGGGTGGGACGAGCGCGGAGCGGGAGGTCTCGTTGTCTACGGGGCGGCAGATCCTTAACGCGCTGGACCCGGACAAGTACACCGTCTACGCCCTGGACACGGCATCCGGCCAGAAGTTCCTGCCCAGCGGCGTGACGCAGACCGTGAATCTGCTCTACGCGACGGACGGCACGACCGAAATCACCGCTCTGCCGCAGCTCTCACTGGCCTCCGTCCAGGACCGGCCGGACGTGGTCTTTATCGCCCTGCACGGCCGGGGCGGCGAGGACGGCACGGTTCAGGGGATGCTGGAAGTCTTGGGCCTGCCGTATACGGGCAGCGGCGTCCTGGCGAGCGCCCTGGCGATGGATAAGGCTATGTGTAAGCGGGTCTTGGGAACCGTGGGAGTGCGGACGCCGCAGAGCATGGACCTGAAACGCGGCCAAAGAATGCAGCCTGGGGCGCTGCCTCTGCCGCTGATCGTTAAGCCGAACGCGCAGGGGTCCACCATCGGCATGACCATCGTGCGCGAGGCGGATGAATTGGAAGGCGCGATTCTGGCGGCCTTTGAACACGACGATACCGTATTGGTCGAGCAGTTCATTACGGGTACCGAAATCACCGTGCCGATCTTAGGCAACGACACGCTGGAAGTCCTGCCTATCGTCGAGATCGTCCCCGAAGGTGGCTTTTACGACTACAAGGCCAAGTACACGGCGGGCGCGACCGATGAGATCGTCCCCGCCCGCCTCTCCAATGACGTCGCTGTCGAGGCGCGACGTCTCGCCAAGTTGTGTCACCTGACCCTGGGATGTCGGGGGATGTCCCGCACGGACATGATCGTGACGGCAGCCGGCGAGATCTACACGCTGGAAGTTAACACGATCCCTGGGATGACGCCGACGAGCCTGCTGCCACGCTCCGCCGAGGCGGCTTTGTGCAGCTTCGACCGGCTGCTGGACCGGCTGATCTGTCTGGCGCTGGAAGGAAAGACGTAGCGGGGAGTCCTATCCCGTCTCACAAGTTCGCCACCCTTCCCTCAGAAGGAAGGGCTTCGGAAGTGTCCAGAGGCCGGGGCCACTTGTCCAGAGGCCGGGGCCACTTGTCCAGAGGCAAAAGCCTTCGTCACCATGTCTCACTCCCTTCCCTCCGAGGGAAGGGTGGCGAGCCTCAAGCGAGACGGGATAGGATCTGAACGGAACCATCATGCACAAGCGAACCCACCTCTCCGTTACCGACAGCCGCCCCCGCGCCCCCAAGAAGAGGCGTAACCGTCGCCGCCGGGACTGGAACAAGACCCTGAAAGCGGTTGCCGCCGTGCTGGCCCTGGGCATCGTGGCCGCCCTGCTCTTCGCCAATCCCTACTTCCGAGTTACGCAGGTGCGCGTGGACGGGGCGCAGACCCTGACGCCGCAGCAGGTGTTTGAGGAGGCCCGCGTGCCTGCCCGCACCAACCTCTTCTGGATGCTGCGCCCGCCCTTCGCCCTGCGCTTGGCCCAGGACCCCCTCGTAGACCACGCCTCCCGCTCGGTCGAGCTGCCCCATCGCCTCGTCCTCACCGTGTGGGAGCGCCAACCCCACGCCGTAGTGTTCGGACGCGGTCAGTTCTGGCTTCTCGACGCCAAAGGCGTCCCTTATGAGCAGTTGGAGCGCCCAAAGCCTGGCGTCCCGCTTATTCTGGTGTCCCGGAAGGTCATGCCGGAAGACGTCCCGCTGGGAAGGCCACTGCACGCCGTTTGGCTCCCAGACGCCTATGCGCTGCTGACTCTGGTGGGCAAAACGCCCGCATTGGACGGCGCAAAAATAATTGTTGACCAAAACCTGAATTTATGCTTAAATAGAAAGGATAACTTACAAATACGTCTGGGGCAGGCCGATAGCCTGCCCCAGAAAGTCGCGCTGGCCGACGCCACCGTCTCGGCGGAGGGCGGTGCGCTGGTGCGTCAGGCATCGTATGTGGACGTAAGCTGCCCGCAGCAGCCGGTTTTGATGCCGCGCAAGAGTGCGGATGAGGCGGATAAAGAAAGCCATGATCGCCAATCCCGAACCGAATGAACGTAAGAACCGCCGCTCCTGGTGGGCGACCATGTTCCTGCTCTGTGCCGTCCTGGGAGCCATGCTCGGCCTGTCTGTGAAGACGCAGAGGGCAAAGCAGGTGCAGGACGCCGTGGACAAGAGCCAGGGTGCGAATGTACTCTTGAAGGCAACCGTCGCAGACCAGGTCCGCATCGCCTCGCTCCAGAAGGAACTTGCCAAAGTCAACGCTGTGCCGTCCGACTCGGCACGGGTCAAAGTGCTGGCGAAACAACTGGCTCAAGCGCAGTTCCTGGCCGGCCTGACCGACGTCAAGGGGCCGGGCGTGCTGGTGACGATGGACGACAGCAAGCTGCCTTATCCGAAAGACATGCCGGTGGGCCTGACGCCGCAAAACATCATCCACGATAACGATATCGGTCAGGTCGTCAACGAGCTGAAGGCCGCCGGGGCGGAGGCGATCGCAGTGAATGATCAGCGCCTGGTTGCCGTCAGCCCGGTCCGATGTGCCGGTCCTACCATTTTTATCAATAACACACCGCAGACGCCGCCTTACATGATCAAGGCGATCGGCGACCCCAAAATACTGACCACGGCACTCAACATCCCCGGAGGCATCACGTCTGCCTTGAAGGCCTTTGATCCCGCGATGTTCAAAGTGGAGAAGTCACCGAAGCTGCTGCTCATTCCGGCCTACGCCGGGGGGATGGAAACGAAGTACGCCGTGCCGGCCACGGTCGGGGTGAGCGACGACAAGAAGCCGGGAGCTTAAGAGACTGTCATGGCCTGGTTCGCACTGCTGGCGGGCGCCCTCGGCTTCGCCCTCGTCTACTTCACCGGGGCCGCCCTGCCGCCTCAATACGGGCAGTACCTGTCGCTGGCCGCCCTGGCGGGCCTGGACTCGCTGATCGGCGGCATCCGGGCCGGCACCGAAGGCAAGTTCAAGAGCGACGTCTTCATTTCGGGGTTCGTCACGAACACGCTGCTCGCCGCGTTCCTCGTCTACCTGGGCGAGATGCTGGGCCAGCCGCTGG
>JAYTRQ010000060.1:0-7420 GCA_043746125.1 Armatimonadota bacterium
CCATCTTCTTTGTTGGTCAGATACAGAGCGCCGACGACTGCCTCGCCCCGACAGATCGGGACACCGAGAAAACTTGCCATCGAGGGATGATTGGGGGGGAAACCGACCGACGAGGGGTGCGACGCTAGTGCGTCTATTCGTAGCGGCTCGCGGCGGTGCAGCAGATGACCGAGAATGCCCAGCCCTTCGGGGCTGTGTCCCATCTGGGCCTCTTCCTCCTGCGTCAGACCGACGGTCACGAACTCGGACAACCCCTGCCCGTCGAGCCGGGCCACGCCAAGCGCGGCATACTGCGCTCCGGCCAGGGTGCGGGCGGCGATGGCGATATGCCGGAGGGCTTCCACGCCGGTCAGCCGGGACAAAACGTCAAGCGCCACTTGGTTGGCTGTATCAAGCACGACTGCATGGTTCCGCTCCTGCTTTTCGAGAGGCCGCAGCCGCTCGTCCGATTCCCGGCGCTCAATCACGTCGCTGAGAAATGCAAGAAGATAACTCGGTTCGCCCGCGTCATCACGGACCAGAGAAACGGTCTGATTCACCCAGACAACACGCCCATCACCGCAGACAAACCGCTTTTGCCGTGAGTATGCCTCGGTCTCTTCGGCCAGCACACGCTGGAAGTCCTGCTGCTCGAGTTCTCGGTCTGCCGGATGAGTGATTTCCGAGCAAGTCTTCGTCAGGACTTCATCTTTTGTGTATGCTAAGATGGCGCAGAGGCGGCGGTTGACGCGCAGCCAGCATCCGTCCAAATCTAAATGGGCAATGCCGACGACGGCCTGCTCGAAAGTCGCCTGGAACTGCTCTACGGCTTCGTCCGTCATCGCTCCGTCCTCCGACCACCCGAAAAGCCTGCTTCTCAAAGATCAATCGCGAAAGATCACAGGCTCAGTATAGCAGGCCACTTGTCACAATCCGCCGTTTGGCGGATGTTTGTTTTCTCGCAACCGCTTATAATGGGATTACCAAGATCAAAAACGTCGAGGAGACGTATCATGTTCGGCCACATCCTGCTCGCTTCGGACGGGGCCGAATGTTCCGGGCAAGCTGCCGAGTTCGCGGGTACGCTCGCCCGGAAGCTCCGCTCCCAACTGACGATCATCAACGTCTTTCTGCCGGTACCCTATATGCCGCCTTATGTTGAGCTGTCAAAAGTCGGTCTGGATGAGCAGTACCGGGCGGACTCTCAGCAAAACGCTCTGTCCGGCGCACGCCGGGTGCTGGATGGACTGAATGTGCCGTATCAGTGCCGCAAAGAAATCGGGGACCCCGCAGAGGAGATCATTCGGGCTGCCAGGGCAGAGGCCTGTGACTTGATTGTCCTCGGCAGCCGGGGGCTGAATACGCTTCAATCAGTTCTGCTGGGCAGCGTTTCCGACCATGTGACCCATCGTGCCCACTGCCCCGTTCTTATCATCCACTGATATTTGTCATCCACAGACGCCTAAGGAAACCGTTATGACCGTTGACCTCAGCACGACTTATCTGGGCCTTCCGCTCAAGAACCCGTTGGTCGCCGCCGCTTCGCCGCTGTCGCGCACGGCAGACGGCATCCGGCGGCTGGAAGACGCGGGCGCAGCGGCCATTGTCCTGCATTCGCTCTTTGCTGAGCAGATACTCATGGCGGAATACGCCGATGGGAAAGGGTATGGCGCAGGATCACACAGCTTCCAACAGGCCCTAAGCTACTTCCCGCGCTGGGATCACGACCCGATCGGGCCGGACGGCTATCTGGATAAAATCCGGCTGGCGAAACGCACGGTGAGCGTTCCGATCATTGCCAGCCTCAATGGCGCTGCGCTGGGTGAATGGACACAATACGCTCACTTGATCGAAGAGGCCGGCGCGGATGCGCTGGAGCTGAACCTGTACTACGTCCCGACCGAGCCGCACGTGACCGGCGAGGCCGTAGAGCAGATGCATGTGGACGTGGTCCGAGCAGTGCGGGACGCCGCCCATATCCCCCTGGCCGTCAAGATCGGTCCGGTCTTTAGTTCCCTCCCAAACATGGCCCAGCGCCTTGTTGAAGCCGGGGCAAATGGTCTTGTCCTGTTCAATCGCTTTTACCAGCCTGACTTTGACCTGGACAGCCGCCGCTCGGTCACGGGGCCGGTGCTCAGCACGGCAGAGGATCTGCGTTTGCCCTTGCGCTGGATCGGGCTTCTGTACGGCAAGGTCGCCACCGACCTTGCACTGACGGGTGGCGTTCACACTTACAAAGACGTACTCAAGGCGACGTTCGTGGGAGCCAACGTGGTCATGCTTGCCTCCGAGCTGATCCAGCATGGGCTGGGCCGGATCGAGGAGATGCTGCTGGAGACGACCCGGTGGATGGAGCAGCATGGCCCGAACAGTATCGCCGGAATGCGAGGTCTGGCACGGCATTTCGCCGCCGCCGAGCCGGCAGCGTTCGAGCGGGCGAGCTATACGAAAGCCATTCTTTCTCTTGATCCGCTCGCAACTGTCTCCTAAAGAAAGTCAGTCTTCCAAATGAAGGAGATGGCGTTCTAAACCTATGACGAACAGCCAAACCGGGGGTGAGACAACCTGCATTTTAGACATTCAAGGCAATGTGGATTTCTACACGTCTTTGCACCTCAAGTAGAACTTGATGCAGGCCGCTGAGCGCGGCATCCACCGTGTGATCGTCAACCTCACGAAAGTCGGATATATGGGCTGTGCCGGCCTGGGTGCATTGATAGGCAGCCTCAAGCGTCTGCGGAAAGCGGACGGAAATTTAGTGCTGGTTAGAATGGGGCTTCGTGTTCAGCGTCTTTTTGAGTTCACAGGCGCCACTAAGATTTCTGACATCTACTTGACCAAAGAAAAACCCCCCACTCAAAAAATGAGCGAGGGCCGCGTGGTAGAGGAGTATGTGTATGTCTGATGCAGTTATGGCGGGACGCGCCCAGTTCGCGTTCACGATCATGTTCCATTACCTGTTTCCCGTTCTGACGATGGGGCTGGGCACCATGATTGCGGTGCTGAAGACGCTCCAACTCGTCCGTCACGACGACCGCTACGGCGTCGCTGCCCGCTTCTGGGCCAAGATCTTCGCCCTTAACTTCGCGATGGGCGTGGTCACCGGCATCCCGATGGAGTTCCAGTTCGGCACCAACTGGGCGCATTTCTCGCGGCGCACCGGCAGCGTGGTCGGCCAGACATTGGCGATGGAAGGCGTCTATGCGTTCTTCCTGGAGTCGATGTTTCTCGGCATCTTTCTGCTGGCGGAAAAGCGGGTCTCGCCGTTTGTCCACTGGCTGTCGGCTATGATTGTCGCGTTCGGCACGCTGCTGTCCGGCTACTTCATCGTGGCGACCGATGCCTGGATGCAGCATCCGGTCGGCTATTCGCTGGGCGCGGACGGGAAAGTCGTACTGGTCAGTCTGTGGGCCGTGTTGACAAACCCCTACGCCGGCTGGCAGTATTTACACACCATCTGCGGCGCGTTGGTGACGGGCGCGATGGTGATGGCCGGGACGGGAGCGTACTACCTGCTGGTCAAGCGGGACGAGGACTTCGGGCGCATGTTCGTCAAGCTGGGGGTCCTCGCCGGGGTCGTGTTTTCACTGATCCAGCTTTTCCCGACGGGGGCCAAGCTCGGCGAGAACGTCGGCCGCTTCCAGCCGGTCAAGATGGCGGCGATGGAAGGACAGTTCGACACGCAGAAGGGCGCACCGCTGGCGATCATCGGGATGCCGGACCGGCAGACCGGGAAGCTTCTGGACCCCGTGTACGTGCCGGATGCTCTGAGTTATTTGGCCTACGGCAATGCCCGCGCCCAGGTGCGCGGCCTGAACAGCTACCCGGCGGCCCTGCGCCCTCCGGTGGAAGTGGTATACTATGCCTACCATGTCATGGTGGGGTTGGGGGCAGTCTTTGTCGGCTTACTCGGCCTTGGGGCGTTGCTGCTGTGGCGCAAGACGCTGTTTGCGCAGCGCTGGTATCTGTGGGCCTTGATGCTGGCGATGCCCTTCCCCTACATCGCCAATGAAGCGGGATGGACCGTCTCTGAGGTGGGGCGGCAGCCATGGATCGTCTACGGCGTGATGACGACGGCGCAGGGTGTGTCTACGAATGTCAGTGCGGGGGAGACGATCTTCACGACGCTCGGTTTCATGGGGATCTACGCCCTGCTGGGCCTGGTTTTCCTGTCCCTGATGCTGCGGATCGTCGGCCAGGGGCCAAGTTGGGACTTGGAACAGCTTGAGCTGAAAGAGCTTGCAAAGATACTAGAAGCAGACCAGGAGAAAGTAGACCAGGAAAAAGAGGCGTTTGTATGAACATTGTCTGGTTTCTGTTGCTGTCGGCGATGCTGACGGCCTACGCAGTCTTGGACGGCTTTGATCTCGGGGTCGGCGCACTTCTGCCTTGGGTCTGCAAGAACGAAGACGAGCGGGCGCAGGCGCGGGCCAGCATCGGTCCGGTCTGGAACGGCAATGAAGTCTGGCTCCTGGCGGCGGGTGGGGCCATGTTCGCCGCATTTCCACTGCTGTACGCCGCCTCCTTCAGCGGCTTCTATTTGGCGCTGATGTTGGTATTGTGGCTTTTGATGGGGCGGGGGATCGGCTTCGAGTTCCGCCATGCCCACCCTCACCCGCTCTGGAGGGGGTTTTGGGATACGGTGTTCTCCGGGAGCAGCTTGCTGCTGGCCCTTCTGTTTGGCGTTGCCGTCGGCAATGTTCTGCGGGGGGTGCCGTTCGACGCCCAGGGCGAGTTCCAGGGATCGTTCGGGCTGATGCTGAACCCATTCGCGCTTCTCGGCGGTCTGCTCAGCGTGGCGACGCTCTGCCTGCACGGGGCAGCGTTTCTTGCGATGAAGACAGAGTGCGCACTGCAGGCACGGGCGCGGCGCGTGGCAGGGGGCCTGTGGACGGTCGTGTTGCTGCTCGTATTCGGCTTTGTGGCGGCAAGCTTTGCGGTGCGTCCTGGTTTCGCCGATAACTTCGGGCACTTGCCCTTCTTGATCCTGCTGCCACTGCTTGCAGTGGCAGCGCTGTCCGCGATTCCACTTTTCCTCCGCCGTGCCCAGGATGGGTGTGTGTTCGCGACGACTTCGGTTCTGATTGCCTCGTTGCTCGGCTCTGCTGCGGCGGGCTTGTTCCCGCGCCTACTGCCCGCGCTGGGGAACCATCCGGTTGCCGACCTGACGATCTACAATGCGGCGGGGGGGAGTCACAGCCTCGTCGTTGCACTGGTGATGAACCTCATCGGCATGAGTGGTGTGGCGGCCTACACGCTGTACGTCTACAAGGTCTGGAGCGGCAAAGTCCAGAGCAGCCATTAGGAGTGGCGACGCCGACAAGATGGCTTTGGAAACACAAGACGGCTTCGGAGACAAGCGATTGATGACACCCCTCACGACTGGCAGTGCCCGCTGGATGCCCAAGAGCCTTCTCTGCCTCAAGGGCTACAACCTACGGACATTTTCTGCCGACCTCATTGCGGGCTTGACTGTCGGCCTCGTCGCCTTGCCGCTCGCAATGGCCTTCGGGATCGCCAGCGGTGTTCCCCCGCAGGCGGGAATCTACACGGCGGTCGTCGCAGGCTTCCTGATCTCCGCCCTCGGCGGCTCGCGTGTGCAGATCGGTGGGCCGACGGGCGCGTTTGTCGTCATTGTCGCGGGCATCATTGCAAAGTTCGGCGTTTCGGGCCTACTGATGGTCACACTCATGGCGGGCGTCCTGCTCGTGCTGATGGGCGCGACCGGACTCGGGGCAGCAGTCAAGTTCATCCCCCGTCCCGTCACCATCGGTTTCACCAACGGTATTGCTCTGCTGATCGCCTCGACTCAGATCAAAGACTTTCTGGGGCTGACCACGCCCACTGTCCCCAGCGAGTTCTTTGGCCGGATGAAGGTCCTGCTGGCGCATCTCGGCACGGTAGACTGGGGTACACTCGCCGTTGCGGTGACTTCTCTGGCCGTTATTCTGCTGCTGCCTCGTTTTACGAGGCGCGTCCCCGGATCCATTGTGGCCCTGCTTTTAGGGACCCTCGTGACCGCACTCCTGCACCTGCATGTCGCCACGATCGGCACCAAGTTCGGCGGCATCCCCACCGGAATGCCGCCGTTTGCGATCCCGCACTTTCGGGCCGATCTGATAATTCCCTTGTTCCCGTCGGCCCTGACCGTGGCTTTGCTTGCGGCGGTGGAGAGCCTGCTGTCGGCGGTGGTGGCAGACGGCATGAGCGGAGACAAGCACAACTCAAACGTGGAACTGATCGCGCAGGGGATCGCAAATCTCGCCTGCCCACTGTTTGGCGGCATTCCGGCAACGGGAGCCATCGCCCGAACCGCGACCAATATCCGGGCGGGCGCGAAGACACCGGTTGCGGGGATGGTCCACGCGCTGGTTCTGCTGCTGATCCTGGTGGTGGCCGCACCACTGGCCCGCTTTATTCCGCTGGCGACTCTTGCGGCGGTGTTGTTCGTGGTCGCCTATAACATGGGGGAGTGGCGGGAAATCGGCACGATCCTGCGGCTGTCTTACGCGGACATCGCGGTCTGGCTGGTCACGTTCGCGCTGACGGTGCTTGCGGACCTGACCGTCGCCGTGGAAGTAGGGATCGTGCTGGCCGCACTGCTTTACATCCACCGGGTGTCGCAGACGACCACAGTGTCTACTGTGACCGACGAGTACATCGAGAATGGGCGGGCGCATATCCTGCAGGACAAGTCCGTGCCGACCTACGTCTCCATCCTCCGCATTCATGGTCCGTTCCTGTTCGGCACTACGGAGAAGTTGGCGGAGGAAACCGCCGATCTGGGCGGGCTAGGCCAGGTGGTTATCCTGCGTCTGCGAAACATGACGGCCATTGATGCTACGGGGCTTCATGCCCTGGAAGGTTTGGCAAAACGCTTGCAGGCGTCCGGCCAAACCCTGTTGCTGTGCGGGGCTCGGGATCAGCCTGCTAGACTTTTAGAGCAGTCGTCGTTTGTGGAACACTTCGGGCGTGACAACATCCTGCCGCACGTGGACGCAGCATTAGCCCGTGCTCAGGAAATCGCCGAGGGTTTCGGCGGCCTAGGAGAAGATTTTACCAAAGAGTACGAAACGCGAGCGCCACTCTAAGTGGTGCATCCGATAAATCCAATGCTTTTTATGTCCCGTGACGTTTTCGGAATAAGCCTCAAATTTGAGGGGAGATACCGTTCCGAAAAGTTTGGCGTTCTTACCGGATGTACCACTAAGGCATGGCTCAGGAACTGACCTACGCTTCGCCTGCACCTCAGTCACTTGGGTAACGAACGGCCAGTGGGAGTGTCCCCGAACCTGGTCTGATGTCCTCACACGAAGCCTCGCGTAACGGTAACGAATTGGTTCAACGGCAGGGGCCGTAAGAACACGGGCCGATTGTTCAAGCGGGCTATTGTCTCAGTCACGCCTCTAGCCCGCGCAGTGGCTATTGGGTTAGGGACAAG
>JAYTRQ010000061.1:0-2344 GCA_043746125.1 Armatimonadota bacterium
ACAGAAGGCCGCGGATGTACTCGCGCTCGGCCGTCGGCTACCGGAAATGGCGGTCGGTCTCGGAGGCGACGGCGCTGAAGTTATTCTCGCGGAGGGTGACGAAGCCTTTGCTGATACGGATGTCATATGCCGTCGCCCCCTCGAAGTAGTGCGGCTGCATTTGAGTGTGGATCGTTTTTGCAAGAAGAGGGCCGTGGAACTGGAGCACGTTCCGGGCGTCCCCGTCAGGCAGGTACGTGCGGAGGTGAGTGACGCACTGCCCGGCGAGGTGGTAGAGCAAGTCCGCGTGGTCGTCATAGGAGACGTCGTCGAAGCCAATCAGCTCGCGCAGCAGATAGTCCTTCGGGCGCTCCTCCAGCGCGGCCGAATGCTCACGGACCAGCCGGTGCAGCGTCTGGTCGTGCAGGTGCTTGATGAGTATGTCCTGGTCCACGGGCTGAAGGTGGATGCTGGCCGTGTCCAGATCAAAGTGATGGAAGCCCGCCAGGACTTCGCCCTGGGGCTGGACAACGATGCGGGGGATGCTGATGACGTTCTCCTCAAAGAGCGCCGTCGCCCTGGCGACGATCCCGGCGAAGTCAGGCTCCGGGGCGAGGCCCTCCAGCGACTCCTGCCCATTCTGCTCGGCTCGGTAGGAGGCCCGGACCTCCTGAACCAGTTGAGCCTGCACCGATGGCTCCTGCAGGGCAGAGGCGCTCGGGAGGCGCTCGAACTTGCGGATGGCTCGCAGGGTCGCCAGTGCGACGTTCTGCTCGGCGGGTGTCTGGAATGGGGTAGGTCTCGCAGTGCCCTCCGCTGTGGCAGGCAGGGCCATAATCGCGGCCTCCACACGGGGGACCACCGTCACCGTCTCTTTGCGCTCGACGGGGATATCCCGGCCGATGACCACACCGGCGCGGATGATGGAATTGGGGTTATTCGCTTCGTCAATGATGGCCTGAAAACTCTCGTGCGCGATGATCGTGAGGCGATCTACCGCCGGCACTCCGGTGCGCTTGCCGTAGGGCAGGCGCAGGCCGCGGCCGATGGTCTGTTCCGTCAGAATATCGGACTTGGCGGCGCGGAGGAGGACGATGGTGTAGAGGTTGCGGACGTCCCAGCCCTCCTTGAGCTTGTTGACGTGGATGACGATCTCGGTTGGATTCACTGGGTTCTCCACGTCCACGAGCTGCTGGACCGTCTCGTCCTTTTCCTCGCCGCGCTGGTTGGAGTGGACAGTGATGACCCGCCCCGCGTACCGACCCCCGAAGAAGTCGTCCCCCTCCACGGCCCGCTTGAGGGCGTCGGCGTGGCCCGTGTCCTGGGCGACGACCAGCATGAACGGCTTGACGCAGGCCACGTTGTTTTGCAAGGCGTAGGTGTCCAGGTCTACCTTGACACTCTCGTGGACGCGGACGCCGTCCTCGAGCTTCAAGCGCTCCAGGGCCTCCGGCGTGTACGCGGCGGCGTTGAAGTTCTCCCGTGTCGCGACGGCGGGTTCTTTGACGAAGCCGTCCGTCAGCGCCTGGGACAGCGGGTAGCTATAGATGACGTTCTGAAAAGCCTGTGCGCCGCCTGCGGCCTCGACCTTGGGCGTCGCCGTCAGTTCCAGGCCCAGGACCGGCTTCAGCTCGTTGAGGGCGCGGACGCCGGCCGAGGCGCGGTAGCGGTGGGACTCGTCCATCATCAGCACCAGGTCGTCCAGGCCCGCCAGGTAGTCGAAGTAGCTCTGGCCGATGTACTCCGAGAGGCGGCGGATGCGGGGCATGCTCCCGCCGCGCACCTCGCTGTTGATCTTCGAGATGTTGAAGATGTTGATGTGGACACCGGTTTCGCCGAAGAGGCTGGCCTTGCGAACGCCGCGCCCGGACTCGTAGTTGTCGCCGGTGACGATCTCCGGCGGCTCCGCAGCGAACTCAGCAAGACCCTGCAGCACGTACTTCGGGGTGCCGGGGGTGAAGTCGGCGATCAGCTTGTTGTAGATGGTCAGGTTCGGCGCCAGCACGAAGAAGTGGCGGCTCCGGCCGGTGGCGTACAAATACGCCATGAACGCACCCATCAGCCGGGTCTTGCCGACGCCAGTGGCCAAGGCAAAGCATAGGGAGACGAAGTCGCGCTCGAAGCTGCGGACGCTCGGGTACTCCGACTGGATCGTGTGGAGCGCAGCGGCGAGATCGCTCCCCTTGTCCAGCGGGACGATTTCCGCAACGCGGGCCAGGATCTCCAGAGACTCGCGCTGGGGCGGGCGCAGGCTCAGGCGGGCGGCGATGGTGTTGACCTGTCGGTTCATGCGTCCTCTCCCGTCCCGGCGTCTGCGGTCACCAAGTTTATTTCGTCAAATAGCGTCAGCCCGTCGCCGCCGTTC
>JAYTRQ010000062.1:0-2342 GCA_043746125.1 Armatimonadota bacterium
GACGTTCCAGGACGTCGCAGGCACGATCAACGCGGCGACGAATGGGAACACGGCGAGCTACTATCAAGAAGGCGGCTATCAGTACGCCATCGTAGTCCAAGTACCGCCGGGCCAGCGCCGGACGACGTCCGAACTGGCGACACTGCCCATCTACCCGAGTATTGGGACGGCGACGTCCCACGCGGTCCTCTTGCAGCAGGTCGCCCATCCCATCGTGGCCGTCGGGCCGGCCGAGATCACGCGCCAGGATCGCCAGCGCTACATCGCCGTGACCGGCACGCCCCAGGGCCGCTCGGCGGGGGAGATCCAGGCCGACGTCAAGAAGGTCATGGACGGCGTCACGCTGCCCCCCGGCTACTACTGGGACTGGGGCTACAGCCAGAAGCAGCAGGCGCAGGAGTTCGGCGGCATGGGTCTTGCCATCGCCCTCGCCATCGGCCTGATCTACATGCTGCTGGCCGCCCAGTTCGAGTCGTTCGTCCATCCGCTGACCATTCTCTGCTCCGTGCCCGTCTCCGCCGTGGGCGTCCTGCTGGCCCTGTTTCTGACGGGCCGTCACTTCGGCCTGACCGCCTTGATTGGAATGCTGATGCTGGTTGGCATCGTGGTCAAGAACGGCATTCTGTTGGTAGACTACACGAACCTGCTGCGCCGCCAGGGCCTGTCGCGTGACGATGCCGTTCTGCGGGCCGGGCCGACCCGCCTGCGGCCTATTCTGATGACGTCAAGCGCGGCCATCCTAGGCATGGTGCCCATCGCTCTGGCCCTGGGCAAAGGCTCGGAGACGAACGCCCCGATGGCGACGGTGGTCATCGGCGGCCTGCTGACCTCCACGTTTCTGACCCTGTTCGTCGTGCCCACGGTCTACACGCTCTTCGACGACCTGGGCCGCCGCTTCCGCAAGGACGACCGCGACTACGCGCCGCCAACCCTGGTGGAGCCGACCCCGGTGGCCGTCGGCGCTGGCCAATCGGAAGCAAGTCGCGTCGAAAAGTGAACAACCCCGTCCGCTCCAACGCCATAAAAGCGTACGCAAGATAGGCGGCTTGGCCGCCAAAACTTAAATTGGAGCAAGTCAAATGAACATCCTAAAGTTTCTCGCCCCGCCGCGCTGCCGGGGACACTTGGGTAGCTCTGTTGCAGCCTTGGGGCTGTTAACTAGGGTACGTCTGTGCCGGACAAGAAGCCGGACACACCCCCCGCGATGCGTCATGCCAGCCCCATCTCCTTCAAGTTCCAGAAGCTCACCGCCGCCGTTTCCAGCCCCGTCAAGTGCCGTAGTGTGTCCTGCTCGACCACGGCCCACTCCACGCCCGTTTCCAAAGCTGTTTCGAGGGACCCCCGGACGTTCACAAGGCCCGTGCCGACGGCTGTGAAGTGGCCCCGCTCATCCAGCCGGGACAGGTCCTTGATATGGATGGAGGGGACGCGTCCGGCGTAGCGGCGCAGGACGCGGACGGGATCCTCACCGCCGAACGTTACCCAGGCGACGTCTATTTCAAAGGCCAGCGCCTTCGGGTCCGTGTGTTCGGCCAGAACGTCCAGGGCGTAAACCCCGTTAAAGGACGTCTTGAACTCGTGCTCATGGTTGTGATAGCACAGCGTCAGGCCCTCAGACGCCAGCCGCGCCCCGGCCTGATTATAAAGCTCCGCGTCTTGCAGGACCGACTCGCGCGTGTCGCAGGACGCCCACCAGACCGAGACGCGCGGCGATTGGAGCGCCTTGGCCTCTTCAATGATGGCGTCCAGGCCATCGCGCAGGGTCTCGCGGCTGGCGCTCACGGTCAGCACCTGAAGACCGAGGTCATGAAACCGCTTCAGGTTCTCAGGGACGTCCCCCTGGCGCAGCCCGCCCGGCGCCTCAATGCCGCCATAGCCGATCTCGGCCACGCGCTGCATGGTGCCCCAGAAGTCATGCTCGGTCTCCGCGCCGACGATTCCGATCAGCCCTATCTTCGCTTTTGTCATGGTGTCTCCTCTTTAGATTAGTCACTGCTTTCGCCCCATAGGTGCCTTCCTTAAGGGAAAGAGGGCGAGGCGGACAGTTTGTTGACGGGAGATTGGTTCGACGTGGAGGGGCGGGACACCTGCCTGGATGGCCCCAGGCCAGGGCCATTTAGGATTGCCGGGGGCGTGAAGGGGATGGGGACAAGAACTCTCTAAAGTCCTCCCCCAAGTCTGGCCGCGCCGCCGTCGGATCTTCGCTAGACCCGGCCAGATAGGGTTCAGGGCCTGGTACAATTGCTCCCAATGCGGGTATGCTCAGGTGTCAGACGCAGACGCAGATGGAAAAGAAAAACGCCATGAACGCTGTGACCTACCAAGTATTGACCTGCGTGAAT
>JAYTRQ010000063.1:0-2336 GCA_043746125.1 Armatimonadota bacterium
AGACCGGCGGTTGAAACCGCAGCAACGAAGGCACAAAGTCTGCCTTCGCAGACTCAGATCGCTCTGGCTTCTTAACCTGCCTCTTAACCTGCGGAGGCAAGTTTTGTGCACTCGTTGCCGCGATTTTAATCGCCGGGTTTTAATCGCCCGCTCTGCTTTTTATACAGTCTCTTAGAAGCCGAGGCGTCAACGTCGTCGAATCCGGGAGCTTCCAGAGGTTTCATCTTCAGCTTTTGCCCGCCCCTTGCCCGCCCACCCGGTCGGACCAGCCGACGATCATAGAGCGCATCGTGTCCCAGCCGTCGGCCAGCACGAGAATGACGTGCGGGATGACGAAGCCGGCGAACACGGCCAAAAGCCAGAAGTGCCACAGGCGGGCGTAGTCGTAGCCGCCGAACAAGGCTTGAAGCCAGCCCAACTGGGAGGGCTTGTGGATGGCCCAGCCGGTTGCCACGGAGACGGCGCTCATGACCGGCATGGAGAAGTAGGCCAGACGCTGCAAGGCATTGTACTTGGTGGTGACGTGCGGGTGTGGCCAAGGCTTATGGAGGATTCTGGCGACGGGCAGCCCAACGTAATAGACTTGCATCCGCCAGGCGTCTTTGAGATCCGTACGGCGCGGCAGCAGTGCTTTGTAGCCTTTGCCTAGCCCCAGGCCGACGAGGTACAGCAGGCCGTTGAGTATGAACAAATAGGTGAACAGCCAGTGCAGGTTCAGGGCATTGGAGAGGATGCCGGTCCCCAGACTAAAGTGGTCATATACCCAGGTCGTGCTGTACTGCGTACCGGCGACCCAGGAGTCGGGCGGACCGTAAGAGTGCCGCCAGGGTTCGTGCCGGGCCACCCAGAAGCCGATGTCGGCCAGATAGTCCTCGTTCCCGTTCATGGCGGCCTGCGGGGCGTGCTTGTAGACCGGCCCGGCCCAGTAGATGGACAGGCCGCTGAGGCCCAAGCCCAGCAGGATCGGGACGTTGGCCCAGTGCGTCACACGCACCAGCCAATGGTGCTTGCGGGCAACGGGGACGGCTTCGACGAAGGGCAAAGCCCCTGCGGTGATAGTCGCCATTAGAATACGGTTCCTGTCTCAAAGAAAAAGGCTGGCGGACGGTGGCTCACGCCCCATCCGCCGGCCGTGGTGTCCGGCGGTGACTACATCTTATGCATCATATGGCGGTGATGCATCATGCGGTGGTGCATGCGATAGTGCATCATGCGGTGGTGATGCATCCGGTGGTGTACAGTCCGGGCGGACGCCGAGGTGACGGACGCCACGGCCAGCACGACGACGGCGGCTGCGATTAGGCGAAGCTTCATGGAGTAGTCCTTTCTAGCACCCAAGAGGCGCGGAGATATCGGCCGACCCCTCGGGGTGCCGGACGTTCCGTTAGGAACGACGGAGCGTCGCGCGGACCATGTCTTGGTCGGCGATGCTGTAATAGAGAGAAACTGTGTCGCACTGCTCCACGGCGGAGGCGCTGAACGCGATGTCCGTCCGTCCGGCGGCCTGAGGCGGTGGGACGATCAGCGGCTCCTCGGAGCGGGCCAGGACCCGGGTGAAGTCGGCGCTGAACGCCGCCCATCCGATCCGCCAGTGGGCATCCCGCGTCGCCCCATTGTAGATCAGGACGGGCTGGTGTGGGTCAGATATCAGCATCGGGCCGGTACTCAGATGCCAGCTGTCCCAGTGCCCCGGTCGGGCCGCAAGGGGTGGCGGCAAGATCGTCCACGGCCCATCCACGTTGGGCGAAGAAGCCAGGCCGATCTTGGACGCCTCGTCGGCCGCGTACTCGAAGAACATCCGCCAGGTGCCGTCGGTGGCTTGGCAAATCGTGGCCTCTTTGGGATTGGCGATCTCCGGGGTGGAGTGGAGCCAGACGCCCTGCTTCTCCAGATGGTCGCAGTCCCGGCCGCTCGCGAGCATCAGTTGCCCCTGCCCCTTCTCCTGGTTCCAGCCCGAGTAGTAGACGTGGTGAACGCCGTCGCAGATCGCAAGCGTTGGATCCTCGCAGCCGTCCTTGTCTTCCGGTCCAGGGCCGGGCGCGAGGGCGGGCGTATCCTGCATGACAAAATGCAGGCCGTCGTCCGACGTGCCATAGTAGACGCGGGCGATCTTGAGGGTCGGAGCGTCGTCCCGGCGCGGCACGGCACGGACCAGAATCTCCCACTTCGGGCCGTCGTGCCAGACGAATGGGCTGAGCGTGTACATCTCCGAGAGCGGCGGCCGGGCGTCCAGCGTCAGGGCCTCCGTCGCTCCCACTTGAAAAACAGACATAGGCCTCGGCTCCGAGCGTCTCAGGTGGCATCATCAGGGTGGATCCAAATGGGTTTGTCAAGTC
>JAYTRQ010000064.1:0-2332 GCA_043746125.1 Armatimonadota bacterium
CGACGCCTACCAGAACTTTGAGACGCTTTGCCGGAGCGTCACCGCTATTCTGGCGCAGGTCGGAACGAAATACCAACTTTCTTTTGCATGACTACTTAGTGGTGGACGTCATCTGTATTCCGTTCTGCTTGGTTCCGGGCAGAACTGTCGGGTTTGGCACCGAGACTTGGAAAGGAAGAGGAGGAAAAAACGGGTTGCCGCCGGAGTAGGTAACTCGCTCATGGAAGTAGCTATTCGTCAGGTCCAGAATGTTGCCGCTCGTTGAAAGCCAGGCATACGCAAACGTAATCGTGCCGTTTTTGTTGTCTTGGCCTAGAGTCTTGTGGAAGTTATACGGCTGCGCGTGGATGTAGACGATGTAGGGGCCAACACCGGCGGAGGCGCCGTAGTATCACTGATGGTCCAAGGGGTAGGTTGTAGTGGCACTGGCGGTCAGAGTGCGCGAGGGCACCGTGACCACGCCACTGGAAGCTGGGTAACTTGTGAGGTGCTCCCCAGTCAAGAGATAGCCTTCGTTCGTGGGCGAGGCGGAGGTGGCGGTTTTACTGCCCGCCTGAGGGTAAGTATCTACCTCTGGATCTAGTCCGTCGCCTGCGGCTGCGGCAAAGGTACCGTAGATGGCCGTGCTCCCAGAGGCTGCATAGACGCTGGCTGAACTGACCGCGAGCGATGACTCTACTATAATTACGTTGGTTGGGGGCGGGTCGGTGATGAGGGTCTGGCCGACAGCAGGCACCCAAGTGAATTTGACTTGGGCATGGACGGTGATGCTGATAGCGCTTCCGATACCACTCCCCCCACTGTTGCCTCGCGTAATCGAAAGCCCGAAAATAACGACGCTGCTGCCAGTGCCGGAGGCGGCGGGCGAACAAGGGGCAACAGTCTGTTTGACCGCGTTGTCGGTGTATGTCTCTGTGCTGTCGCCAGTGACAGTATATTTCCAGGAGCCAGCAAGGGCAGGCTGGTTGCCGGCGAAGGCAATTGGAGCAAGGAGGGCACAGGAAGTGGCGCACATCTTATATAATATTAAGATGCGTCGGGCGACTGGGGCGGTGGTGGAACATGAGGGAACCCGCTTTTGTGTGCGCCTTCGCTACCAATGCTGTTGAATACGATCATCATGGCACGTTTCTGGCTGCTTGTCAAGCGGTTTTGAAAGAAAGATTACAGGCGCTTTACGGCTCCCCTGCCGCCGGCCAGCGAATACAATGAGAGGGCGAACAAGAAGGGGAGGGCGAACACAAGGTTCGCCCCTACAGGGTAGGGATGGGACCGGGGCGACGGGAGCTGGTTGTAGGGCGCGAACCTTGTGTTCGCCCTCCTGTCTGCGTCCTCCTGTCTCCGCCGCTTGACAGGCCGCCCCCACTCCGCTACAATGGCAACAACCCC
Source organism: Armatimonadota bacterium (assembly GCA_043746125.1). Classification (GTDB taxonomy): domain Bacteria; phylum Armatimonadota; class Armatimonadia; order Armatimonadales; family Capsulimonadaceae; genus JANXMY01. The sequence continues at coordinate 1,390 of JAYTRQ010000064.1, forward strand.
CCGCACAAGGACACCGTCATGCGCCAAGCCCGCCCTCTGACCTTCGCCGCCATCTTGCTCCTCTTTCTCCTCCCCCGCCCCCAGGCCCAGGCCACCGCAGCGCTCCCCGCGCCCGGCCAATGGGATGGCCACACCGAGTCGGCGAAACTGGAAGGCCCGTACGAGGACATGACCCAGACCCCGCCGCCGTTCGGCATCATGTCCTACTACAGCCAGCCGTGGCGGGCGTATATGGACACCTGGCCGGCCTCCAAGTGGCTGGGTCTGCCCGGCGTAGGCTGGGGTGGAGACCCCAAGTATGCGGACGCCCTCGCACAGCTTATGAGTGAGACCGGCATCCGCTACGCCCGTGTCGAACTCGGCTGGGGGACGCTCGACGCGAACGACCAGATCCCCGCCGACGCCAAGGAACGCTGGACCCGCCTCCTGCACGTCTTCCAGAAGAACGGCATCCGGCCACTCTTCCTGCTCAACGCCCACCACGGCGCTCCCTGCCCGATGCGCGGTGTTGACGCGACACTGACACAGGCGGCGAGTAAGGGCGACCGAACAGTCCACTTTGCGCCTGGAACGAAACTGCGCGTCGGCTATGTGGGCTTTTCTAACCTGACCGATTATGTGGCGGCGTTTCCCCTGATCACGCAGATCGGCGACGACGGCACGACGCAGTTGTCCGCGCCGCTGCCCAAAGACCTGCCGGCCGGCAGGCTCGGGATGCAGGAGCTGAAGTACCAGCCCTTCCAAGGGGCGACGCTCAAAGACGGGACAGCGGTGCCCGCCTCAGCCGAGACCGTGCAAGGCTGGATGCGCTACGTCGCGGCTGTCGGAGATCTGGCCCGATCCGCCCTGGGGACGCAGGGCAAGCCCGACTCGGGCTTCGACGTCGAAGTCTGGAACGAGCTGACGTTCGGCTCGAACTTTCTAGACATTAACAACTATTACG
>JAYTRQ010000065.1:0-2332 GCA_043746125.1 Armatimonadota bacterium
GTCCTTGGGATCAGCCCTTACCCGCCCGCTCAGTGGCGTAGTGTCGCTCCCATCCATGAGTGCTGCGTGAGGGGGAGGGTCTGTAATCCTGGAGTCACTAGCCTTGGAGTAGCGGACAGAGACTTACTGCCGTCGCTGGTGGGGGGATGCCTCCTTGCGGCTTGGAGTGCCGCCTTATCTGTCTGCGACGACTTGGGCAGCCGTTTCAGCGGGCTTTACATAAGTAACGTAACTCTCGCCTTTGAAAATCACTGAAGTGTTGCCAGGCCTCGATGTTGCTGAGAGCGTGGGAGCAATGTTCCAGGGTCATTCAGTTTTCGTCCCCCGCCCCTACGGGGCCTCGGTGGCTTGGCCGGTCATCGCGAGCAGATCGCCGATCACGCCTGGCCCCTCCATCGGATGACGTAGGCGCTGGCTTTGATCAACTGCGTACTGGTTGCGCCGCCCCTCGCGCGACCGTGTCACGATCCCCGCCTCTTCCAAATCCGTGACGATGCGCTGAACGGCCCGTTCCGTGATGCCGATGAGCTCCGCGACGTCCCGCAGGCGCAGGTCCGGCTGGGCCGCAAGGCACGTTAAAACGTAGGCATGATTGGTGAAAAACGTCCAGTTGGGTCCGGCCATACCTGATTGTAGCAAGCAAGGCGCCGGATGTCAAGCGCCAAGCCAGGCCGCCGCCGCCTGCACCTCGTCGCGGGAGAGGCCATGCCCCCCTGGCTGCCAGTGTAGCGTGACGTCCGCGCCCGCCCGGCGCAGCAGAGCGGCGAGTCTCTCCGTCTCGGCGGGTGGGGCGATGGGGTCCTGATGGCCCGCACCAATGAAGACTCGCGTGCTGGAGAGGTCTGGGAGGCGATCGGGGATGAGCGGCACCATCGGGTGGAGCAAGATGGCGTCTTTCAGGACCCCGGGATGGAGCAGAAGCAGCCCGGCGGCGACGTTCGCGCCATTCGAGAAGCCCGCTGACGTGACGCGGGCAGCGTCGAAGCCATAGGCGGCAGCGGCGGCGGGCACGAAGGCGGCGAGTTCACCCGCCCGTCGGATCAAGTCGGGGACATTGAAGACGCCTTCGGCCAGGCGGCGGAAGAAGCGCGGCATCCCGCTCTCTAAGACCTTGCCGCGCGGGCTAAGTCGGTTGGCGCTTGGATCCAGCAGTTTGCCTAGCGGGAGCAGATCGCTCTCGTCGCCGCCCGTCCCGTGCAGCAGGAGCAGCGTGGGGGCGTTCGCGGCGTCCGGGGCGGGAACCCAGCGGTGGACGAAGCCCAGATCGGGGGTGCTCATAGTTATTGGCTCTGGGGGAGACGGATCGGCGGCAGGGTGCGCTCGATCTGGGCCCGCATAGCCTCGTATTGGGCTGGCAGGCGCAGGCTCGTTCCGAGGGCATCTGGAGCCTCATCTGTGGCAAAGCCCGGTGCGTCGGTGGCAATCTCGAACAGGATCCCGCCCGGCTCCCGGAAGTAGATCGAGTGGAAGTACTCCCGATCCATGACCGGGCTGACGTCGTAGCCCAGACCCGCCAGATTCTCCAGCCAGACTTTCTGTCCCGCGTCGTCGGGCGTCCGCCAGGCAACGTGGTGGATGCTGCCGACGTTGATCTGCCCCGGCATTAACTCAGGCACAGTTTGCAGATCGGCGAACGCGCCCGACCCGGTCTCACCGACGGCGTAGCGCGTCCAGCCATCTTCAGCCGCAATCGAGCGAAAGCCGAGAACGCCCGCGATCAGCGGGAGCGTTCGCTCCGGCGACCGTTCCGGCAGGGCGACGGAGTGGAGGCCGCGAATGGCGTGTTCCGCAGGGATGAAGCCGCCGTCCCAGCCCGTCCGAGCGTCGCCTGAGTCGGCGACGAGTTCCACTTGCATCCCGTCCGGGTCGTCAAATGCCAGAGCCTTTTCCCCAAAGCGCTCGGGCCGGTCTTTCACAGCGAGGCCTCGGCTTTCCAGTCGCTCCCGCCAGAAGCCCAGCGAGTCGGGGCCGACGGAGAGCGTTACGGCGGGAACCTGACCTAGCCCCTTACGCCCACGTCGCCCGCCAGGCCAGGCGAAGAACGTCAGCAGCGTGCCGGGCCGTCCCAGGCCGTCGCCGTAGTAGAAGTGGTAGGAGTTGGGGTCGTCAAAGTTGACGGTCCGCTTGACAAGTCGGAGGCCGAGGACACCGACGTAGAAGTCCACATTGGCTTGTGGGTCGCCGGCAATAGCCGTGACGTGGTGTATACCTGTGAGTGGATGGCTCATAAAATCAAGTAAGAAGACTGACCGCCTTTAGGCGGCAGAGGAATTGCTTCCTGTCTCAGAGGAATTGCTTCCTGTCTGCCGAAGGCTCCCCCTGTCCTTTCTGT
>JAYTRQ010000066.1:0-2323 GCA_043746125.1 Armatimonadota bacterium
CAGGGGAGCAGGTGAAATAATACTCCACCTTGCTACGCGTCGGCTTGATGGCGAGCAGGGCCGGGTCGTCCCGCTCGAAGTCGGCAAGGGCGATAGGCCGCAGGTCCGGCTCGGCGAGCTTCGAGAGGACGTCGTAGCTCCAGTCGTCAAAGCAGAGAACCCAGAGCGTGAACGGCCCGTCGTGCCGCTTCAGGGACTGGTACAGGGCCAACCCGCGCACGAGATAATGCCGGTCAAAGTAGGTGCAGTAGTGGCGCATGAGTTTGGCCGACGGTCCGAGATCCGTAGGGGCGAACACAAGATGGGCGAACACAAGGCGGGCGAACACAAGACGGGCGAACACAAGGCGGGCGAACACAAGGCGGGCGAACACAAGGTTCGCCCCTACGGGCGCGGAATCGTAGGGCGCGAACCTTGTGTTCACCCTTCCTAATCGTGTTCGCCCTTCCTAATCGTGTTCAGCCCGGATCGTGTTCGGCCCGGATCGTGTCGGACGCAATTCAGCCACCACCCGGAAAAAGAGGGCGGCCATGAAGGGTTTCCCCTACCCGGACCAGGCCCGCAAGGCCTCGGCCGTCCGCTCGACGTGCTCGTCCGGGATCTCTGGGTACAGCGGCAGGCTCAAAACGGTCCGGGCGGCCTCCTCGGTGTGCGGCAGCGGGCCGGTGGCGAAGTGGGCGTAGGCAGGCTGCTGGTGGATCGGCACGGGATAGTGGATCAGGCTCCCGATGCCCTGGGCGGTCAGGTACGCCTGCAGATCGTCCCGGCGGGCGTGGCGGACGACATACTGATGGAACACGGGCGTCGCCTCAGGGCGTGTCTGGGGCAACGTCAACCCGGACCCGGCCAGCAGGGCGTCGTAACGGGCGGCGACGACCCGCCGGCGGGCGTTGTCTGCCTCCAGGCCGGCCAGCTTGACGCGCAGGATGGCGGCCTGCATCTCGTCCAGGCGGCTGTTCTCGCCAGGGATAGCGCTCACATACCGATCGCGCCAGCCGTATTCGCGCAGCAGGCGCAGGGTCCGATCGGTTTCCCCATCGGACGTCGCGACCACGCCGGCATCGCCTAACGCGCCCAGGTTCTTGGTTGGGTAGCAACTCCACACGGCGGCGTCGCCCCACGTTCCCGTCTTGCGGCCCTCCCAAAGGGCGCCGTGTGACTGGGAACAGTCTTCCAACAGCCTTAGATTGTAGCGGCGGCAGATCGCCGAGATGGCCGTGAGATCAGCGGGGTGGCCGTACAGATGGACAGGCAGGACGGCCCTTGCCGTCCCCGGCCCGCCCCGCGCAATGGCCTCTTCCAGACAGTCCGGGTCCATCGTCAGCGTGTCCGGGTGGACATCCACGTAGACCGGCGTCGCGCCGACCATGTCCACGGCGGCAACGGTGGCCACGGCGGTGTGGGCGACGGTGAAGATGCGATCGCCTGGCCCGATGCCCAGGGCACGCATGACCAGCCGCAGTCCGTCCGTCCCGTTCGCGACGCCGACAGCGTGGGGCAGGCCATGGTAAGCGGCGAACTCCGCCTCAAAGGCTTTGACCTCACCACCTAAAATGTACCAGCCGCTCGCAAGCGTCCGCGCGACGGCAGCATCTATCTCGGCCTGTCGGGCGAGATAACCGGCCTTGGGGCTGCTCTGGAGAATGGTTTGTGGGATAGACGGCGTCATTGCCTGAGCTTTCTAGGAGGCACTCGTGCGCGAGAGCCAGCGAGCGGAGACCAGCGAGCGGAAACCAGCGAGCGGAGACCGGCGGAGACCAGCGAGTGAACTCGCCGCTCGGTGGCGCGGACGCCAGTCCTCGACCTGCGTCGAGGAAAGACTGCTAGAGGTGACTTGTCCTGTCTCGGCGAAGGCCGAGACTTGGCGCCTCGCCACCGAGCGGCGAGTTCACTCGCTGGTCTCCGCTGGTCTCCGCTCGCTGGCTCCCTCAACTCGCTGGCTCCCTCAACTCTGCCCCTCAAGGCGTAGTGACCTACAAATACGCCGCTAGATGCGCCCGGTAAAACGCCAGTGTCCTTGCCAGGCCCTCACGCTCGCCAACACGCGGCTCCCAGCCCAGAACACGCCGGATGCGGCCGTCGTCGGCGTAGTAGTCGCCGATGTCTATGCGCTTGCGGTCGGCCGGGAACTCGCGGATGACGTACTCGCCGCCCCCCGCCGATTCCACCAACAGGTCGGCCAGGGCGCGGAGCGTCAGCACGGACGTCCCGCCCAAGTTGAAGACCTCCCCGTTCGACTCCTCCCGGCTGGCCGCCAGCAGCAGGGCGTCCACGGCGTCATCGGCATAGGTGAAGTCGCGGAGCTGGTCGCCGCCCCACACCT
>JAYTRQ010000067.1:0-2323 GCA_043746125.1 Armatimonadota bacterium
TGGAATCCGTATCCGTACTCAGCTTGTTTGCAAGTCCTTTGCTGCTTCCCGTGTTTGTGGTTCTTTGCCAAACGATTTCATTCTTAAAGTTTTCGTAGCCGAATACTTCATCCATCAGCACCTTCAGGTAATGCCCCGCGTGCCAGTCGCAGTGAACATAAATGCTGCCCGTCGGGGCGAGGAGCCGTTTGAGCAGTTCCAGCCGGTCCCGCATCATAGACAGGTACGAATCCAGCCCGTCCTTCCACGTGTCCTTGTACGCGATCTCCTCAATCAGCGTCGGCAGTTTCTCGTCACTCAGGCCGTTCTCAATCTCCACGTTGATCTTGAAGTCCGACTGCACCGCGAACGGCGGGTCAATGTAGATCAAATCCACCTTGCTTTCGAGCGGCGCGTGGTGGCCGTCCCCGTGCAGTAGGGATGTGAGAGCGACAAGGTTGTCGTTGGTCCAGATGAGGCGGCTTTCGGGGGCGACGTCGTGGGCCATGTCTAGTCCGCCCTGCAACTTGTCGGCGTAGAAGGGGCGGATGATCTCGACGGTCTGGGTGGGGAGCGGCTCGGCGGCCTTGCGCTTGTCGCGGTCGTTCCAAATGAGGCGGGGCTGCTTGGGCGTGGCGAAATAGGGGGTGGATGGGTCGGACATAAAGACAGTATACCAGATATGGCCCCCCCGCCCCAATCCTGGGGAGCCGGATGAAGAACCGGATTAGGAGCCGGAGTAGGCGAAGGAGCCGGAACGGACAGAAGGGACAAGAGGGTGGGGGCAGGGCCTCTTGTCCGTTTGACAGGATGCCCGCCATTCGGCCACAATGATGGCGTGGTGAGGCCGGAACCAGAGGCGGAATGACGTGGACAGGGACGGAGCAGGTGCGGGTGGCGGACGTGCGGCGGACGGCGGGGCTGGCCGACCTGGAACCGGAGTGGCGTCAGCTCGCGTCCGTCTGCGCGACCGCCACGGTTTTCCAAACGTTTGAGTGGAACGCGGCCTGGTGGCGGCATTTCGGGCGCGTGCCGGGGCGGCGGCTGCGCGTGGTGGCGTTCCGCGATGGAGACGGTGCGCTGGTCGGGCTGGCCCCGCTGATGACGTCGTTCTGGTACGGGACGGCCCTGCGTCGAATCTCGTCTCTAGGCACGGGCACGTCCGACTATCTGGACGTCCTGGCCGCGCCGGGCTGGGAGGACGCGGTCAGCGCGGCGTTTTATGGGTATCTGGAACACACGCGGGGGTGGCAGATTGGCGACTTCCAGCAGCTCCGTAACTGCCGGCCTCATCCTCGAGCAGCGCCTTGACCGACTCATGCGTGGATAGGGTGTGCGAGAACTGGAAGGTGTTAAGTGCATCGGTGCGGCAGACTTCCTCTGGCCGCGGTCAAGACCCAAACCTGCCTGAGCAAAATAGCCGAATTCGAAGTTTCCAAAAAACTGCGGGTTTTCGATTTCAGAAACATGCCTTTTATTGGAAACTTATTCTCGCTTCCTCTTGGCGGTCCCCCGCGCCACGCCCCACAGCCCCGCCAGGATCACGAGGAGGGCGGGGTTGACATGGAAGCGCACGGAGAGGGCAAACGCGAGCAGGGCGACCAGGGAGCCATCCCAACCTCGGATGGTCTTCTGGCCTAGCTTGAGCGCTGCTGCACCGATCAGTCCAACGACGGCGGCGGTCAGGCCCCGCAGAGCGTTCGGGATACCATGGAGAGAGACCAGCGTGTGGAAGGCGGCGGCGAACCCCAGCATGACCAGGAATGAGGGCAGCAGGAAGGCGGTGGTCGCCGTCAGCGCCCCGATAAGCCGCGCACCCGCTGGCCGACGTAGGAGACCATGCCGACGTTGGTACTCCCAGGCAGGATGCTGGCCCAGGTCAGCGCCTGGGGGATGTCGCTGTCGCGCAGCCACCCGCGCTGCTCCACCAGGTCGCGCTGGAGGAGGGCGATGGTCACGGCCTGACCACCGAACGCCTGCGCCCCCAAAACCAGGAAGGCCAGCGCTATCACGGGCAGTGGGGGGCGCTCCATCAGAAACTGATCCCGTACTTGAGCTTGAACTGGGAGAATTGGTCGTTCACCCCGTCGTGCTGGATGTGGTGAAAGAAGGAGAGGCCGAGCGTGTGTCCGTGCGGCAACTGGCGGAGGACCGCGAACTCGCTCTCCTCCTTCTCGGTCGGCTCGGAGTCGAGTTCCCCCCAGTTCTCGTAGCGGTGGTAGTTTGCCTCGAACGTCCAGGTGGGTGCGAATCCGTAGTCCAACGTGGCGGCGAAGTCGGCGAACAGTCGCCCGCCCGACAGCCGCTTCTCGGCGGCGAGGTTCGGGGTGAGCGTGACGGTCTT
>JAYTRQ010000068.1:0-7334 GCA_043746125.1 Armatimonadota bacterium
ACCAGGCGGTCGGCGACACGGCGGGGGCGCGGGCGGCGGCCAAGCGGGCGGCGGAACTGCTCCCGAACGATGCGGATGCGGTCGGACAATACGGGCTGCTGGAAAGCAGGAACGACAATCTGGCCGCCGCTCTCCCCGCCTTGCGCCGCGCCCACGCGCTGCGGCCGGATGACTCCGACTTCTTATACGAACTGGTCCAGCGGGAGATGATCGCGGACGACTTCGCCGACGCGGAGGCGCTCCTCGGCCCCTGGCTGCAAGCGCACCCCTCCGACACCTGGGCCTGCCACCTGATGGGCGTCGTCTACGAGAAGAAGCCGCCCACCCCAGACGTCCTGAACACGGCCCTGGGGTACGAGGAACGCGCTCGGGCTGGTCGGCCGGACGATCTGCGCGTCTACGTCACGCTCGGGGCGCTCTACCTGGCGTCCCACCGCACTTCCGATGCCTTAAAGGCCTACCAGGCCGGGCAGCGGCTGGAGCCAAACTCCGGCCTGATGCTGCACGGGCTGGTCACCTGCTACTCCCTGCTGGGAAAGCCGCAGCTCGCCGCCAGGGCGGCGGCCACCTTGCAAGCGACGACCGCCCTGGTGAACCGCATCGCCCACCTTCAAGACGCCCTCAGATTGAACCCACACGACGTCACGGGCGGCTTAGAGCTTGCGCGTCTGGAAGAGCAGGACGAGAACGCGAAGGGGGCGCAGGGCTACTACTTCCAACTGATCCGGGCCGTGCCGACAGACCCGCGTATCCGCCCCGCCCTGGCCGCATTTTACCGGCGTCAGAGGCAGCCGGGCATGGCCCGGCAGGCGCTGCGGCCCGATTTCATGCCATAATTACCTATCATGTACACAAGACGTACCTTCCTCGCCGCACTGGCCGGCTGTCTGGCGGCGGCAGCCGGCTGTGGGAAAAAGCAGGCCGCCGTCGGCCCCGACGCCTCTGCCGTTCCGGCCATCCCCATTTCCACCGTCATTGACCCCAAAATGGCGGCGGCCAGCCCCCAGCTTACCACGCATCCGATCCGGTTCACCGACGTCAGCGCCCAGTCCGGCCTGCGCTGGGCCTATCAGAACGGTGCGACCGGGAAGTACCTGATGCCGGAAACGACCGGCGGCGGCGTGGCCTTCTTCGACTTCAACAACGACGGCCTGCTGGATGTCTTCGCCCTGCAAAGCGGCCCGGAGCCGGGCGCAAAGCCCAATGGGAACGCCCCGACCCGCAGTGCCCTCTACCGCAACAACGGGGACGGGACGTTTACCGACGTCACGGCCGGCTCCGGCCTGGACGCTGACCTCGGTTACGGGCAGGGCGTCTCCGTCGCCGACTACGACAACGACGGCTGGCCGGACCTCTACGTGACAGCCATCGGCGGCAATCATCTGCTCCACAACAACCGCAACGGCACGTGGACGGACGTGACAAAGGCGGCGGGCCTGGCCGACCTGCACGGCATGGTGCCGGGTGAGCCGCCCTGGCCGCTTTCGGCCGCCTGGGGCGATTACGACAACGACGGGCGGCTGGATTTGTTCGTCTGCCATTACGCCCGCTGGTCCCTCGCCTTGAACAAGGACTGCACCGGCCCGGACTCCAAACTTGCCTTCTGCCGCCCGCAGGTGTACGAGCCGAGCCGCTGCGCCCTCTACCACAACAATGGGGACGGCACGTTCACGGACGTATCCAAGAAGGCCGGCCTGGATAAACTGCAAGGGAAGAGCATGGGCGCGATCTGGCTGGACTACGATGAGGACGGCTGGCCCGACCTATTCGTCACCAACGACACGATGCCGAACTTCCTGCTGCACAACAACCGCAATGGCACGTTCACCGACAAGGGCACGATCGCCGGGGTCGCCTACGGCGATCAGGGCCAGGCCGAGTCGGGGATGGGGGTGGCCGTGGGGGACTACACCCATGAGGGCCGGCAGGACCTCTTCGCCGTGAACTTCTCGGGCCAGCCCAAGTCCGTCTTCCACAACCTGGGCGGGGGCCAGTTTGAGAGCGCCTCCTACCAGTCGCACCTGTCCAGCACGAACCTGCAATATTTAGGCTTCGGCCTGCAATGCTTCGACTACGACCTGGACGGCTGGCCCGATCTGGTCGTCGGCAATGGCCACGTGCTGGACCGGATGGACCAGACGACGGCCGGGTCGTCCTACGCCCAGAGCCAGCAGTTGTTTCACAATCAGCACGACGGGACATTCGCCGAAGACCCGCATTCGCTCGGAGACTTGGTCAGGCCCAGCGTCACGCGCGGCCTCGCTGTCGGTGATTACGACAACGACGGGGACGTGGACGTCCTCATGGTCTCGCAGACCGGCCCGCTGCAACTGTTCCGCAACGACGGCGGCAACCAGAACCACTGGCTGACCCTGCGTTTGGAAGGCGTCCAGGCGAACCGGGATGCACTGGGCGCAAAGGTCACGGTGATCACGAAATCGGGCAAGCAGACGCAGTGGATGCAGGGCAGCGCGGGTTACTGCTCGCACAGTGACACGCGCCTGACGTTCGGCCTGGGCGCGGACGAGGGCATCGTCTCCGGGGAGGTGTTGTGGCCGCGCGGACGCCGCCAGTCGTTCGGGCCACTGGCGGCGGGCGGATTCTACTGGCTGCAAGAGGGCCAGGCGCCCGTCCCCGACTCGCGTGTTCGGGCGAAGGTCAGCAAGGTGTAAAGGGGGCAGTGGGCTGCACTTTGCGTGACGTTACGTGCCGCAGAACGTCTGAGACACACGCTCGTCGTCTCGCGGCGGCTCCGCGTAATGGGCAAAGGCCGGCTGGTCCTCGAAGGGCTTCGATAGGACGGTCAGCAGCTCCTCAAACGGGCCGAAATCCTCCGACTCAACGGCCGCCCGGATGACGGCCTCCACGCGATGGTTGCGCGGGATAAAGGCCGGGTTCACCGACCGCATGGCCGCCCGGCGCACCCCGCCGTCCGTCGGCTCCTGTTCCAGCCGGTGATGCCAGCGTGCCGCCCACCTGTCAAACGCGGGCGGGTCCGCAAAGAGATCCCGCACGCCGAAATCTCCCTCGGGACCTGACGCGGTGTCGCTCAACTGGCGGAACGTGAGCGTGAAGTCCGCGCCGTTCACGTGCATGGCTTCCAGCAGGTCGCGGCCGAGTGCCGCGTCGCCCTCGCGCTCCGTCCGAAGCCCCAGCTTACGCCTCAGACCCGCCTCGTAGGCGGCCTCGAAAGCCGGTGCGTACGCCCCAAGGGCCTCCTGCGCCTCCGTGATCGCCGCGTCGGGGTCCTCGGAGAGCAGCGGCAGGAGACACTCGGCGAACCGGGTCAGGTTCCACTGGCCGATGGCGGGCTGGTTCCCGTAGGCGTAGCGGCCCTGGACGTCAATCGCGCTGAAGGCCGCCTTGGGGTCGTACCGGTCCAGGAAGGCGCACGGCCCGTAGTCAATGGTCTCGCCGGCCACGGACACGTTGTCCGTGTTCATCACCCCATGAATGAATCCGACCAGCAGCCACTGCGCGATGAGGCCGGCCTGCGCCCCGATCACCGCGCCCAGCAGCGCTCGGTAAGGGCGCTCCGCGTGGGCCGCGTCCGGGTAGTGCCGAGCGATGACGTGGTCCGCGAGCAGCCGCACGCCCTCCACGTCGTCCCGGCCCGCGAAGAACTGGAACGTGCCGACGCGGATATGGCTGGAAGCCACGCGCGTCAGCACGGCACCCGGCAGCACGGTCTCCCGCCTCACGCCCTGCCCCGTCGTCACCGCCGCGAGTGCGCGGGTCGTAGGGATGCCCAGGCTTGCCATCGCCTCGCTGACGACGTACTCGCGCAGGATCGGCCCCAGCGCCGCCCTCCCGTCGCCGCGCCGCGAGAAGGGCGTCGGCCCCGCGCCTTTGAGCTGGACGTCTCGCCGGACCCCGCCCTGGTCGAGGACCTCCCCGAGCAGGACGGCGCGTCCGTCCCCGAGCTGCGGCACGAACCCGCCGAACTGGTGCCCCGCATAAGCCGCCGCGATTGGCTCAGCACCGGGGGGGATGCGGTTCCCGGCCAGGACTTCCACGCCCTCCGCGCCGGCGAGCCGGTCCGGGTCAAGGCCAAGGTGCTGCGCGAGAGACTGGTTCAGCTTGATCAGCCGTGGCCCGACGACGGGTGTGGGGGCGGTGCGCGTAAAGAAGCGCTCCGGCAGCCGCGCATAGGTATTGTCGAAAGGAAATGGGACAGTCATAGTAGTTGCTTCTACGGCCACAGGGCCGACTGAGTTTCTTGTTTCGCCTGACTGGACTATTCCCAGAAAGACCGCCACATGATGCTTGACGTCGTCCGCGCGTTCGGCAGGCGGCCCCGGACACCCCGGAGGCTTGACAGGCTCAGCATTTGCCCGTATCATAGGCAGATGACCACGCCCCCCACTCGCTCCAAACTTTCCCACCTCTGGATCGCGCTCTGCCTGGCCGCCGGCCTCGCCGCAGGGGGCTATGCCCTGTGGTCCTGGCACCAGACGTCGCGTCCCGGAACGGCCCATTACCTCAAGGGCATGGACTACGCGGCGGCACGGAGTTATGGACAGGCCCGCGACGAGTGGCTGGCGGGGACTCGGGAGGACCCCACGTCCCCCCAGTGCTGGGTACAGCTCGCGGACTTCTATGCCGCAACCCGCCAGTACCCCGAGGCCGCCCGCTGTTACGTGGCGGCTTCCAAACTCCTGCCCCAAGACGGGACCGTGTTCCTCGGCCTCGCCCAGACCGAACAGGCTTTGGGCCAGGCGCCGCCCGCCGCCGCCGCTGCCGCCCGCGCCGCCACGCTCCTCCCTGGCGACGCCGACGCCCAGGCGCTGGACGGTCGGCTGCAATACGACCTTCGCAATGTCGTCGTCGCGCTGGCCGCGATCCGTCGCGCGAACGGGCTGCGGCCCGGCGACCCAGCCATCGTGCGGGAGCTGGCCCAACAGGAGATCAACCGGCACGACGTCATCGGCGCGGAGCGGGACCTGTTTCCCTACGCGCAGTCCCACCCGCAGGACGTGGAGGCCGCCTACCTGATGGCCCTGATCGCCACGCAGAAGCCACCCACGCCGGACACCCTCCGCACGGGCCTGCATTACGCGCAGATCGCCCGTGCCGGGGAGCCGAAGGACGTAGACTGCCTCACCGTGACGGGGCAGCTTTATCTGGACTCCAAGCAGCCTCAGAAGGCGCTGGAGGCGTTCCTGGCGGCCGGGCGACTCGCCCCGAAATCAGAAAAGGCTCTGCACGGGCTGGTGACCGCCTACGCGCAGACGGGGAACGTCCCGGCGGCGGCGGCGGCGGCGTCCGCCTTGCAGCAGATCGCCTCGCGCCACTACAACCTCGTCCACCTGGTTGACACCCTCCTACTGAATCCCGCTGACGTCACCTCCCGCCTCCGCTACGCGCGGCTTCTGGAAGCGGACGGCCAGATCCGCCCGGCTCAAGTGCAGTACAACCGGAGCGTCCGGCAGGCCCCCCAGGACCCGCGCACGCGCCCCTCCCTGGCGTCCTTCCTGCGCCGCATGGGCTTTCCTGAGCAGGCCCGCCAGGCGGAGCGCCCGGATTATTTACCATGATTTCTGTGAGGTGAAAAACACTTGACAAACGGTTTTAAGTGTGTTATAGTGACATGTCAAACGCATTGCAATGCGCAAATCCAAAGGAGCAAACACAGTCCATGCAAAGCACACAGAAAAGAGCGTTCACACTCATCGAACTGCTCGTCGTCATCGCCATTATCGCGATTCTCGCCGCGATCCTCTTCCCCGTTTTCCAGAAAGTCCGAGAGAACGCGCGCCGGGCGTCCTGCCAGTCCAACCTCAAGCAATTGGGCCTTGCCTTCGTCCAGTACGAGCAGGATGGGGACGAGAAGACGCCGCCCGCCGATGTCATCGGATGGCCCAGCGCGATCTATCCTTTTGTCAAAGCAACCGGCGTCTACGCCTGCCCGGATGACTCCCAGAGCGCTACTGCGCCGAACGTCAAGTATTCCTATAGCTACAACGAGATCATTGCCCGCGAGCCCAATAACAATAGGCAGGGTTTGGCCCTGGCGCAGTTCGATGCGCCCGCAAACACCGTTCTGTTGATGGAAGACACGCGGAACCAGACCGGCGACCCGACAAACCCAACCAGCAGTGCAGGAAACAAGGAAAACTGGGGCAACGACATCGCCTACCGGCACAGCTCTTCGACAACGCCCGCCACAGCGACGGCAAACTACCTGCTCTTTGATGGTCATGTCAAGTTCCTGAAGGCACAAGTCGTTTCCTTCGATGGCGGCTTTAACCCTGGTAACTTCTTCCCCAGCAACCAGAATACGGCCCCATCGCAGGTTGGAAACTTCGGACAGGTCGCGACTCTCCAGTTCAAGTAGACGCTGCCGACATTCAACCTCTGCACCCCGGCCCCGGAACCCTCCGTGGCCGGGGCGTTTTCTTGTGTGGCAGGAAGTGCGCCCTCGGGTGGTGAACTGGTGCCGAGGGACTTTAGCATGATTGATCTTAAAGGCCAGCACGTCTTCATTGCAGGCGGCAGCCGGGGCATCGGGGCGGAGGCGGCCCGCATGGCGGCAAAGGCGGGTGCGGCCGTCAGCGTCAACTATCAGAACAGTACGGACGCGGCAAGCAAAGTCGTCGCCGACATTGAGGCCGCCGGGGGCAGGGCGTTCGCCGTGCAGGCGGACGTGGCCCAGGACGGGGCGCTTGACCAGGCCATAGACGAGGCCGTGGCCCGGCTCGGGCCTCTGCATGGCCTGGTGGTCTCAGCGGGCGTCTTCGAGGGCGCGTATTTGCAGGACATGACCGTGGAGTTTTGGGACCGGACGATGGCCGTGAACGTCCGGGGCACGTTCCTCGCCGTCCGGGCGGGGGCGCGTCAGATGCGGGCGGCGGGGCGGGGCGGGAGCGTCGTCATCTACACCAGCACGGCGGGGCAGCGGGGGAGCGCGGAGTATTCGGCCTACGCAACCTCCAAAGGGGCGCAGATTCTATTCATGCGCTCGATAGCGAAGGAACTGGCGGGGGACAAGATCCGGGTCAACTGCGTCGCGCCGGCCTGGACGGAGACCGAGATGGCCGCCCCCAGCCTGGACGCCATCGGGCGCGACCAGGTAGCGGCGAGTTTCCCGCTGGGGCGGATCGGCCTGCCTGCCGACGTAGCCGGGGCGACATGCTTTCTGCTCAGTGACCTGGCGGCGTTCGTGACGGGCACAACCGTAACGGTAGACGGCGGGATGGACATGCGGGGGTAGGTTTGGCCCCCCGTGGCCGCCCTATTTATCCGATGGCCGCGCCTACGGGGTCGCCAGCCGCCGCAGCGTAGCCGACACGTTCAGCAGGGCACGGCCCTGGTGGTACGCCTCCGTCCAGCCG
>JAYTRQ010000069.1:0-2308 GCA_043746125.1 Armatimonadota bacterium
ACGACGATCCCGCACGACGTCCTGCTCCGGCAGGGTGGGGCGGAGATCATGCTGAAGCCGGCCTCGCCGGGTACAGGCATTGTCGCTGGCGGTTCGGCCCGCGCCATCCTGGAAGCGGCGGGTGTCAAGGACGTCCTAGCGAAGTCACTCGGATCGTCCAACAAAGTGAACACAGCCTGGGCGACAATCGCCGCCTTGAAGCAGCTCAAGCGGGCCACGGACGTTGCTCGTCTGCGTGGTAAGAACGTCAACGAGCTGGTCTCGCGGGCCGTCGCCCAGCAGGCCGCCGATGCCGAGCAGCAGGACGCCGCGCAGGGCATCGCCAGCGTCGTCTCGGATGAGCCGGTCATCATAGCGGCTCCTATCGTTGAGGCTCCCGTCATTGCCGCTGAGACTAGTGTCGCTGAGACTGCCGCCGCGCCCGTGGAAGTGACTGACATAGCTCAGGCTCAGCCGACAGCTGAGGGAGGAGCATAACCCATGATCGAGACTACCGATACCTCTCTCAAGATTACCCTGGTCCGCAGCTTGATCGGCGACGAAAAGAGCCAGCGCCTGACGGCCCGTGCTTTGGGCCTAAACAAGGTCGGCTCCAGCATCGTACAGCCGGACAACGGCTCGATCCGGGGCATGATCAAGAAAATCACCCACGTCCTCAAGGTCGAGGCGGCTGATGGAACTCTGGTTTCGCAGCCCCGGCCCCGCGTGGGACGTAAACACCATTACGGCCCCCATAAGGGGCTGGGAGTCAACCAATGAACCTGTCCGATCTGAAACCCAACGAGGGCGCGCGAAAACCCCGGAAGCGCATTGGGCGTGGTCCCGGCTCCGGCACGGGCAAGACATCCGGCGGTGGCCACAAGGGCGACAAGGCCCGTGGCAATACCAAACCCGGCTTTGAAGGCGGCCAGACACCGTTGCATCGCCGTCTCCCGCAGCGACGCGGTTTCACCGCCCTCTTCCCGAAGCACTTCTCCGTCGTCAACTTGAGCGCCCTGGAGCGCTTCAACGACGGTGACACGGTGACGCCAGAGATGCTACACGAGCGTGGCCTAATCGGCAACCTGAAAGACGGCGTCAAGATACTTGGTGACGGAACTCTGACCAAGAAGCTAACGATCCGCGCAGCCCAATTCTCCAAAAGTGCCCAAGAGAAGATCACGGCGGTTGGCGGCACGATTGAGATTCTGTAATGAGAGCGTCTGAGCGAGCTGGAGTGAGAAACTAACATGGCAGTTAAAAGACCCAGCGCGAATGTCCCCGCCGCCGCCGGCGGGGGAAGTCGGCGGACAGCCGGACCGACTGCCCGTACTTCGCAGACCCCATTCGTCGAAGCGATGGTGGCGGCCTGGAGTATTCCAGAGTTGCGTCGTCGGTTAATGTTTATCTTCGGTGCCTTCGGCATCTATGTGGCCGGCTTGCATGTGCCGCTGCCGGGCATGAACTCTGACGCTCTCGCAACGCTCTTCAAGAATGGCGGCATTCTGAACCTCGTAGACGTTTTTTCGGGTGGAGCGCTGAAGAAAGAGACGATCTTTGCGATGGGGATCGTCCCCTACATCAACGCCTCGATCATCATGCAGTTGCTGACCTTCGCGATCCCGCAGTGGCAGGAACTTGCCAAAGAAGGTGAATCCGGCCGCAAACGGATCGCCCAGTACACGCGCTACCTGACGATGGTTTTGGCGCTGGCACAGGCGATCGGTTTGACGATCTACTTGCGACATGGCGGCGCTCTCAGCAGCAACCCTTTCGTAGTCGCCGAGGTGGTCATCACAATGATTGCCGGGACAGCATTTTTGATGTGGTTGGGTGAACAAATCACCGACAAAGGCATCGGCAACGGCGTGTCGCTGATCATCTTCTGCGGCATCATGGTCCGCCTACCTTCTCAGCTCATTGGTGTTGCGGGGCTGGTTGGCGCGGGGAGTGTGAAGCCATGGCAGGTTTTGATCCTGATAGTTGCGTTCTTCGCGACTGTCGTCGGTGTTATCTTCGTGACGCTTGGGCAGCGCAAAATACCGATCCAGCATGTTCGTAAGATCGTTGGCAACAAGATGTCGCAAGGAGGCACTTCCTACCTGCCATTCCGCGTGGCCTCAGCGGGTGTCATCCCAATTATCTTCGCGCTGTCTATCCAGCTTCTGCCGGCGACATTCGCGCAGTTCGTGCCGCCGGGTACGCCTTTGGGAAACTTTCTGCACCGCGCGACGACGTTCCTGTCGCCCGGCTACAGCCCGATCACGGCGCTGGTTTACGCGGCGATCATCGTGTTCTTCACATACTTCTACACGGCCGTCACGATGAA
>JAYTRQ010000070.1:0-7308 GCA_043746125.1 Armatimonadota bacterium
TACTCCCGCACCGTCATTACCACCGTCGCATGGGACCATGTCAGCGGCGAGACCGAGATCGGGTCACCATTATAAGGGTGGATCTGCTCGGCTAGAACACCCGACTCCAGTGTATGCTTGCGGACCCAGTCCAGAATCTCCAGGGCGCGGCGCAGGTCCGGCAGTTCTTTCGCCTTCGCGATGTACCATTCCGCCAGCCAGAGCGTGCAGATGATCCAGGGGTTCCCCGGCACACTCCCGACGTCCTGCGAGACCTGGTGGTAGTAATCGTTCTCGTAACGCGCGACCCCCCCGATGTCCGTCCGGCACCAAAGCCGCTCCTCGATCTGCTCCATCGTCGCCACCACCATCGGGTCATCGGCCTCTAGCATCCCGAACTGGAAGACCCCGAACAGGCTGGCGTCAATGTTGACGTCTGCGTCAATCGCCCCGCTCTTACGGTCCACGCTAACACGGCGGACGAAACGGCCCCGCTCCGCGTCCCACAGGTGCTCCAAAGCCGCCGCCTTGATCTCCGCCTGCGCTGTGCGGAACTCCGTCGCTCGTTCCTCGTCCCCGAACGTCTCCGCGAAGTTCGCTGCCGCGTTCAGCCCCGCCCACACCGCCGCCACCGTGAACGTGTGGATGCCGTGCCGCTCCTCCCACAAGTCGTACGAGGCCGCAGGCAGGCCCGTGTTCGGCTCCCGGTAGCCCGTCATAAACTGCCCCGCCGGACGGATCAGCGGCGCATACAGGCCCCTGATGAACTCCACGTCTTTGTAACGCTCGTAATGCTCCCACAAGGCCCACAAGACCAACGCCGTCTCATCCTCCTGGATGGGAAGCTGAGACTGACCCTCGCTGTCAACCCACGGGTGCCACGACGACCCCAGAGACTTGTCCGGGTTGTACTTGTGCAGCAGATACCCCTCCGGCAGCAGGACGTCCTTGCAGAAATTGTAGAAGTTGCGCGTGACGTCCGGCTGCCCCGCTAGATCCAGCGCATAAGCGACCAGCGCCCCATCGCGCGGCCACATATACGAGTAGGTATCGTTGTTGAACGTCAGATAGTCGCTGTCGTTGGCGGCTAAAATCGCCCCCCGATTGTCAATCTGCGTTCTTAAAATCAGCAGAGACTGCTTATACAGCGTCACCAGGGCGTCCGGCAGGTCGCCGTAGGGGATGTTGTCCTTGTTGACCCAGCGGTTCCAATAGATACGCGCCCGGTGCAGGAAAAACTCCGGCCCGCGCGTCTGTACCAGACCGTTGATCAGCTTGACCGACGCATAATCCTCACCCGCCGCCAGCCAGTAGTACACCGTCGCCGTCCGGTTCAAAGCGACGTGCGCCCCGATGGTGCTATCTACCGACCCCTGCGCCACCGAGTTCATCCCCAAAACGCCATCCTCGGCGTCCCGCCAGGTCCCCTCCGCGCCATGGGCCCGGGACACCCCGATGGCGTAGTGGTGGACGCCGATATCTACCTCAATACCATCGTCCACGCTGACGTTCGCCAGCATCCAGGTCTTGCCCTTGTAGTGGATCATCGCCTTCAGATTGGGCGCGTAATAGGCCGTGTTGCCCTCCGACGACTCGTTAAGATTGAAGTCGTGGTGCCAGAACAGCCGGACGTCGCGCGGCATCGGCAGTAGGTTCTCGATCTCCACCTTCCGCACATACAAGTCCCGGTCGAAGTCCACGCAGTCCCGACACACCAGCCGCAGCCCCAACCCCCAGTGGACGGCCGTGACCTCCGTGATCAGCGTGTCCTTCTCATACCGCAGTGTCTTCTGCCAGGCAGGCTCGTAGATCCACGACATCTGCCCATCGGTCCAGACGCCGAACCGGCAGAGCTGTCCGCGCGTGTGGTTGGCCTGGCCAACGTAGGGATAGTAGACGTCCCGCAGCGTGTAGTGCGAGTCGAAGGTGATAAGCAGGTTACCGTTAGCAATGGGGATGTCACGAGGCATAATTGGGTCCAAACGTATTTCAAGCCTCATTATACCCGCTCGGCAAGCGTTCCCGCTTGACGACCGCCCCCGATCCGGCTATAATGACCGCATGGCAAACGGCACCGCAAGAGCGAACCGCAGAGCGGATAGCAGAACGAACGGCAGAACGACCCGAAAAGCAAAAAAGCGGGAACGCCCGTTGGGCGTGGCAATCGGGTGGGGTTTGACCGTCACCTTTGGGGTCGCCCTCATCATCTTCCTGGCACTGCGACAGCTCCCCGGCGCCGTCATCACGCACCTGTTCGAGCTGTCCCGGTACGCGGCAAGTCCGACGTTGCGAAATGACCCCCTCTACCAGCAGTACTCCGATCGCCTCGCTGAGATGGATGTACTGCTCGGAACGCCTCTCTCACTCCTCTGCGGTGGCCTGACGCTGGGGTGGCTGGCTCCCCGCTATACCACGCGCCAGCGCGTCCTGCTCCCTGGCACGACGATGGCGCTCGCCGCGGTCGTCATCCCTCTTGCGCTCGTCTGGATCGCCGCCGTCCTCCAGCAGAACGCCATTGACCGGCAGATCGGCGGCTACGTTTATCCCGTCACCGCCCCGCTGCACCTGATCCTCCGTCAGATCCTCTGTGCCATCCTCTGGGTCGCCATCGGCACGGGCGGCACCTGGCTCGGCCTGCGCCTACGCGACCGCAAGGCCGCTTCCTCCCCGCCCCTCGTGAAAGCGCCCCGTTAGGACCGAGGCGAGTCCCGCCCTGCCTCCGCTTGTCTTGCTCCCATCCCAACCCCTCTCCATTTACGGGGAGGCGAGGGCGGCTGCTCTGGGGTCGCCGGGAACCGGCGGGGGGTGGGGCCTCGCAAGGCGTTGTTACAGAAACGCAGTCACCCGCCCTCCGCCTTGTGCTTCCGTTGCCGGGGCTGCGAGATCTTTAGTGCCGGAGGCACTTTCTCCGGGTAGACCGGCACTTCCAGTGCCGGTGGAGCGCTCCATTCCCACCACCCGCACTGCCCCCGCCGACAGCGTCACCCCGCCCGCCGTATGGTGCAGCATCCCCGAAATCACCACCCGATCCCCCGAAATCACCGGCGGCGTTAGGCCCGGCGCATCCACCCGGATCGCATCCTGCCCGACCCCATCCCCGACGAAAAAGTGGTCCCCCAGACGGTCCGAACCACTCGTCACCAGCACTCGCCCTAGCACGACCGAAGTCCCTTCCGCCTTGTCCCCGATCCCTGAAACCTGAGACACCGACTCGGCAGCACCCGGCTGAACCACCGTCGCCGTGGCTGCCGCTCCCGCCCGCAAGGCTACATCCATCTCGGACCGCCCGCCCGCCCAGACTGCCGTGACCTTGTAAGGACCGGGTGGCAGGCCGACGAACTCGAAACGCCCGTTGCCATCGCTCAAACCGCTCCGGCTGACCGATCCGTCGTCACTTGCCACGGTTACGGCCGCTCCGTCCACAGGCGTCAAGCCGTCCCCCGTCAGTAGAGTCCCCAGCACCATCCCTGTCACTGGACGGTCTTTCCAGGGCATTGCCGGCACAGGCACGTCCCGGTCAAAGACGCCCGGCTTGGGTAGGGCTGCGAACAGATCCGAGTCGTTCTCAATCTCTGTCCCGTTTACCCCCTTCGTCGTGTCGTAACAGTACACTACCACCCCCGACGCCCGGTCGCCCTGCGACGTCGCCTTGCGCGTGTCCTGGATCATGGACAGGGTCTCCCCCGTGCCGTTTTTGTAGGCCGCGACTCCGATGGCGCACGCCCGCCCGTACTGACGATCCTTAACGAACGCGTTCCAGCCGGCCCACTTCGCCGCCGATTTGGAGAGGCTGAAGTAAGTCATTGGGCAGTTCAGGTCCAAGATCCCCTCGCGCATCCAGTCCCGCCACGGCGCAAAGACCTCCGTGTAAGACGTACTCGCCGTCTCATACGCCGTGTCGCTGACGGGCGCATTGCCCCAGCAGATCGTCGCCGCGCTGACGATCAAATGGGGCTTGAGCGCCGTCGCATTGGCGTACACCCGTCGGACCAACGCCGACACCTGATCCCGACGCCACGCCTGCCAGTGTGGATCGTTCCAAACCGGTTGCCCCGTCGTGCCGTACCGCGCGTTGTACCGGGCCACGGAAACCGCGTTGTACCCCCAGTGCCCCACCGTATCCCCGTCGCCCCCATAGCGGATAAAGTCAAGATGGACGCCGTCCACGTCATAGTGCCGCACGACGTCCATATACACCCGGAACGTCCATTCCGCCGCCTCCGGGTTTCCCGGATCAATCTTCGTCGCCTCCCCATCGTAGTCCGCCCCTATGTCCGACAGCGACAGCCACTCCGGGTGTAGCTTCGTCAGCGCCCCCGCACTCGCGTTCCCCCCTACTGCGCAGGCATTGATCCAGGCATGAACCTGAATGCGCGGCTTCCCCGCCGCGTGGGCATGGTCGCATAGGTATTGCAGGGCATCAAAGTGGTCCGGGTCATCCTGCGCCCACTGCTCATAATGCGAGGCATAATACGCATCCGCCCGCTTCCGCATCTGCACGAATACGGCGTTGCAGTGGTCCGCCCGCAGCCGGTGCAGTAGCAGATCACATTGCATGGGCGTCTTAAACCCGTCATTAAAGCCGTCCACCCAGAATGCCCGCAGCTCAGGCCGCGCGGACAGGGTGGGGGGTTTGGCGGCTTTCGC
The DNA here is from genome assembly GCA_043746125.1 of Armatimonadota bacterium. Lineage (GTDB taxonomy): Bacteria > Armatimonadota > Armatimonadia > Armatimonadales > Capsulimonadaceae > JANXMY01. The sequence continues at coordinate 4,627 of JAYTRQ010000070.1, forward strand.
CAGCAGGGGGACTGTAAACAGCAGTAGGGCCAGGGACAGCAGGCCAGATCGGGTACTTCTCATGTCTCTATTATACTCAATCCGCGCAGTTGCCATTCCCCAAACGTAAAGAGCCGTCGCCAATTCGGGCGGGGGCTCTTTGCCTTGGTGCATAGATTACTCTGCCCGAAGGCGGAGTAAGGCTAATGCCGGGACATCCGCTGCTTGTCATGTGCAGTCACACCTTAATAACTGATGTTGCGCAGGGCCTCTACCGGGCATTGAAATGCCCGGTCTTCAATGCCCAATTTTCAATGCCCGGCGGAGGCTCGCGCGTAACAATCAGTTAATAAAAGAGACACTTGTCCTGTGGTGTCGATCACGATAGCGCCAGCTCTGGAGCCGGTCATGCCAACCAGCCGCCGGCGTGCCACCGGGTGACGGATGGGCTGGTGGGGTCTAAGGCGTAAAGGCGTACCCAACCGTTCTCTACCAGGTCCCGGACCCCTGCGTGGGCCAACAGTGCCGCGTCAATCCGCTCCGTGGGGGCCTCCACGATCACCTGCAAGCGCAGCGGCTCGTGATACCAGCAGCCGTCGGGCGCGTGGACCGATTGGAGCGGCAGCCCCGTCCGCAGGTCCCCTCCGTTCCCCAGCACCACGCCCAGATCCTCTATCCGGTTGTGGAGCGCCTTCGTCCCGCACCCGAACGTAGCATTGTCCACGGTTGAGGCGAAGTATTGCAGGTTGATCCAGGACGCGACCACCATTGGGGCGGACAGAATCAGGCCCAGGACCGCGTTGTCCGGGTCGCACGTCCAGTCGTATTCGTGCAGGAAGGTGCGGCCCCCCAGGTCCACGCCGCGCGTCCGGTCCCGGCGGGCGGCGAGGAAGGCGGCGTTGCGGGCCAGACCCCATTCCGGCCGCACCTCCGACCAGTCGCTCCCCCGCCGCCGAAGCGCATTCAGTATGCCCACGGGCTTTTGGCGGAGGTCGGGGGACAGGCCGAGGGTGGACGCTCGTTCCGCTCGCGCACGCGGGCCGGCCTCATCAAGCCATTCCCGCAGCTGGGTGAGGTCCGGGTGGTGCGTCTGGGGGAGGCGGTCCGTATCCAGCAGCGTCACCTCGTCGGTGGTGGTCAGGTGAACCCCGGGCAAGAAGTGGGTGTCGTCCGGCACGGCGAAGCCACGCCCCCTCAGCCCTGAGCGCACCTCCGGGTCGTTGAGCAGGGCGGCGGCCACCCGCGCGTTGATGGCTCCGCCGTGGCCGCCGCAGGCCCCGCAGTCCAGGCTGGCGGCGTGGGGGTTGTTGGCGCTGCTTCCCTGGTGCCCGCAGAGAAGGAACAGGCGGCCGAAGCGGGATCGCATCCCCAGGTTTCCGAGGATGCCCGCCGCGAGGTCCAGGCGGCCTTGCACTTCCTGATCGAGCTGAAAAGAGGCCGTACCCTCCGGGGAGGCCTTCGGCGTGGCGGTGGCCGAGGCGTCACCGGTCAGCCTGATCCCATAAGCCAGGCCGACCAGCTCGACGAACGTGAAGGACGCGGCCGGGGCGCCCTGCACGTACTTCAGGGCAGCATTGCCTTGCAGCGACGCGGGATCAGCCGGCCAGACGCGAACACCGGGCTTCAGCAGCACGGGGCAACGGGCGCTGTCCCCTCCCTCCCCCTGCCACGAGAGGCTTACGCCGAAGAACCCAGCGAAGCCGAGTGTCTCCACGGCCGGGGCCACGGCCTCCAGATGACGCCGCAGCACCTCCGAGCGGGGGTCAATGCAGAACACCGCCTGGACGGCTGGGCGCACGTCGCGCGGCGACCGTGGGGCGGCGGCCATGTCCGCCAGTAGTGACCGCACGAACCCGTCTTCCAGCGCTTCCTGAAAGATCAGGCGCGTGCCTTCATCCTCAACCGCCTGATTATCTTTAGCCGCCTGGGACTTCGGAGCGTGGGGGTGCTCCTTCAGCAGCGCCGGTAGGGCGGCGTCGGCACAGATCCGCATCGCCAGCAGGTTCCGCAGAGGGCCTGGAGCGTCGCCACCCTCCCAGGAGGAGCGCCGCAGGAACGACGCCCACCCGTAGACGCCCCCCAGCAGCCGGTACAGGTAGTTCGCCCGCTCCCCGGTCGGCACTTGCAGGCGGGCGAGCATCACGGCGATCGCCTCATCGGCGCGGCGGGGTAGGCCCTTGGCCCAATTACGCCACCCCACTAGTCCCGCGATCTCCGGCGACCGGTCCGCTTCCGCCGCCTCCCGCCATCCGCCGTACAGGTCACCGCCACAGTCGGGATCGAACCGAAAAGACCCGCCCTGCCGCGCTTGAACCGCACACCAGCGGGCGGCTCCGCTGATGAGAAAGGCGTTCCAAGAGGTCCCGTGCTGGGCGTCATATCGCTCGGCACAGGTCAGCGCCGCCCGATCTGGCCGCATCTCGATGGAGGCCGTGCCGTCCAGCGCCCGTTCCAGACGCACCGCGTCTCCCCCGAGGCGGAGGGCCGCCCCCGCGAGATCGGCCCGGTCGAATGCCCCTTCCCGCCACCGAGCGCGGTAGTGATCGGCCGGTGGCAGGACTTCGGCCCCCAAGCCGTCGCGGATTGTGGCGGCAGCCCAGGCCAGCGGCTGCGCGGCGAAGCCGAGAAAGGGATTGACCGCCACGTAGTTGGGTAGGTCCCAGAGGGGCGGTATCCGCTCGCAGACAAGCAGGACGTCTTCTC
>JAYTRQ010000071.1:0-2306 GCA_043746125.1 Armatimonadota bacterium
GCGAAGACCGGTGCCGCTTGGGCGCGCAGATCCGCAACGGCTGTGATTACTTAGCTTTGCTGCAAGACCGGGCCGAGGGGCTGGGCTTTGGGGCTGGAGCTATGTGTCACCAGACGCCCAAGTTTGAGGAGTACGTGCTGCCCCGTGACGTCGCGCAGTCCGTACTGGCGTTCGCGCGGGCCAGCCGGTTCCTGCCCGATTCGGACGACGCCAAGAAGCAGGAGTATCGGCAGCGGGCGGAGGCGGCCTGGGCCTGGCTCCAGACCGCAAAGCCCTGGGGCGCGGGCGGCTTCTCGCGACTGGCGCATGGCGCCCCCGCCGACTTTGTCGTACCTGTGGATGAGTGGATGACGACTGACCTGCTGCTGATGGCCTGGGCGGCGTTCGATCTGTCCCTGTCCGGCCCCGTTTCCTACCGTGAGGCGGCGGTCTCACTGTGCGATGAAGCCCTGCGGCGGCAGGTCACGGCCGACCGGCCCGAAGGAGCATATTATGGCCACTTTCGGACATTCGCTGGCGCGGATTTCACCGAGAAGGCCTGGACCCACCATCTGGACGACGGCGTGCCCGGCGCGGACGCGGGCGGCCACTACCCCCACTGGGTCCTGCCGCTGCTGCGGATGCGCGAGGCGTGGCCGGATCATCCCCAGGCGGGCCAGTGGGAGGAGGCTTTGCGCGACTTCGCCTACGGCTACCTCTTGCCCGCCTGCCGCGCCAGCCCGTTCGGGCTGGCCCCTTTGGGGTATTACACCGGCCAGGGTCTGCTCTGGTTCGCGGGTCTGTGGCACGGCATGAATGCCGCCTACGGCCTGACGGCCGCCCTCGCCCTGGAGTTTGAACGTCATTTCGCTGACCCGGCCTTCCGTGAGATCGCCACGGATAACCTCCAGTGGATCGCAGGCCTGAATGCGGGCATCACGGCCGAGACGCAGTCCGGCTCGCTGTTCTTCACGGCCAACGTGCCGCTTGGTGCGGCCCTGCCGCACAGCCTGATCTACGGGATCGGCGCCCGCTGGGCTGGATCGTGGCTCGCCGTTCGGGGCGCGATCGGCAATGGCTTCAGCACAGGGGCACAGTTCAAGTTTGACGTCGCTCCGACAGTCGCCAATGATGGGCCGTCCACGTTCACCGACGAGGACTGGATCACACACGCCGGGGCCTGGCTCAGCGCCCTCGCCCGCCTCTCCTAAGAAAGCCGCTACGCTATGACGATCCGCGCGTGCGCTCCTCTCGTTTTCTGTCTTGTGACGCTGCCAGGCTTCGGCTGTCATGCCCAAGCGCCCGCCGCCTCGGCCGTCATCGTTAAGATGGACCAGCCGTTCCTGTTCACCTATGGAACGTGGGACAAGAAGGCGCACATTGACGGCGGCGCTGCGTCGCTGGACGCCGATGGCATGACGCCGCAGGGGGGAGGCGGAGCCAACCAGAACCTGGACCTGGCGGCAGACTCCGACGACAGCCCCGGCCTGCGCGTCCAAGTCGGCGCGAGGAACACGCTGAAGACGCTCAAACTCATGCTGAGTGACTCGGTGGGGCACCAGGGGACGTGGCAGTTCGTTCTGCCCGCTGCGCCCACGACGGGCTTCATTGTGCTGACGTCCACCGACGGCGCCCCGTTCTCGCACCCGAACGACATGGGCAAGACCGGGCCACTGAACCTGTCCAAAATCATGCAGTGGCAGATGATGGGCGACTGGGGCGGGGCGGGGCCGATGGACGTCAAAGTCAATGCCATTCTGGCCGTGGTCCCCAACGCCGAGCTGATGAAGCAGAGGCAGGCGCTCGTTCAACGCGATACCGATGCCCACGCCCAGGCCATTAAAGATCGGCAGGACACCCGCGCGAAGTATGGCAAGACCACGGCCCTGTCCCCGGTCATTCAGGCCGTCTACGCCGCCGCGCCCGACGTGCTTGCGATCCAAATGCACAGCGGCCGAATCACCCCCTCCCGCCTGAGCGCTTACGCGCCTCAGCCGGGCGATGAGGCGAAGGCCCACGACAATGCCACGTTCCTGACGCGCGGCGGCCAGGAGATTGGTTACTTGATCGGCCTCAAGCACGACGGCCTGGTCACGTTTGAGGGCTTTTCCGGCGATCCGCTGCTGACAATTGAAGCCGATGATGCGGCGAATTACACGGTTACGTCGGCGGACGACCCGAACTACTCGACGGGTGTCCATCCCGCAGTCGTGCACCGCAAGACCAAGCCGGACGACTGGCAGCAGCCCAAGCGCCCTAACCTGACCTTCCTTCACACGGTCTACTTGATGCTGCCCCAGGCCCTCGTGCCCGGCAAGACCTACACC
>JAYTRQ010000072.1:0-2301 GCA_043746125.1 Armatimonadota bacterium
GACGGAAGAAGTGACGGAGGAGCCGGAAGAGATGACAGCCCCGGTCGGGGAAGTCTCGGAAGTCATCGAAGAGGCCGAAGTCGCAGAAGAAGCGCCGACCGGCCAGCCACGCTCCAGTCGGCGGCGACGGGGACGGCGTCAGTCCCCCCAAGCCGCCGCTCAGGAAGCTTCGGCGGCACTGGACACGCCCAGTCTCTCCGATGAAATGGAACTGTCTGACGTCGGAGGGCCTGTCCTGGACGCCGACGGAGCGGACGGCGAGGCGTCGGCGGAAGGGACCGAGACAACCGACGACAAGCGCGGACGCCGCGGGCGGCGCTCCCGGCGGCGGCGCGGCATGGACGAGCCGACGACCGAGATGTTGGAAGCGGCCGGGTCCAGCCTGCTCGTCGAGGAAACCGTCGCCGTCGAGATCCCCGACGAAGACGATGACGTCGTGGTGGCCTACCCGCCGCCCGCCGCGCCGACGTTCGTCGCCCCCCTCATCGTGCCCCCCGTCCTGCCACCCGCCGACCCGTCCCAGACGCCCCGCGTGTCCGCCTCCGTGCGCCCCAGCACGACCGGCTTGGCCCGTATCCGCGTAGGGGATGCCGAGCATCTGCCCTACTTCTTCTTCGTCAACACGGACACGGCCCGTGACGGCGAAACGGTGGAATCCCAGATCCGCGAGGCTGCCGCCAATGGGATTCATCTGTTCTCCGGCGTGATGCACCTGCCGCTGCGGAACGCCTACGGGAACCACAACTTCGGCGCGATTGACGCCGTGATCCAGCAGATCCTCCACGCCGACCCGGACGGGTACGTTCTGCCGCGCCTGCAATTCTTCCCGACGAACTACTGGGCGCGAACCCACACCGACCAGATGGCCCGTGACGCCCGGGGCGAGGAGGGCGACGTGTCGCTGGCCTCTACCGAGTTCTGGGCGGACTGCGTGGATGCCCTGGAGGCGCTGATTGCCCACCTCGCCGATCCCTCCACGGTGGGGGGCAACCGCGTTCTCGGCTTCCACCTGGACCGGGGCGAGTGGTTCTACGATGCCGCGAGTGGCTACGACTTGTCTCAGCCCAACGTCACTGCCTTCCAGCACTGGCTCCACGCCAAGTACCAGACCACCTACGCCCTGCGGGCGGCCTGGCACGACGCCCAGGTGACGTGGGACGACGCGGGCATCCCCGCCTGGCCCGGCCAGACCGCCCCATCCAAAAAGACCGACACGCCCCTGTACACGGCCCGGCGCGAGGGCCGCTGGCCGGACTACGCCCAGTTCTCCTCGGAACTGGTCGCGGACGTTATCGCGGGCCTGGCGGCTGCCATTAAGACGCTGTCTCAGAACCGGATGCTCGTCGCCGTCTCCTACGGCTACACTCTGGAGTTTGCGGGCCGCAACGACTCGGGGCACCTGGCCCTGGGCCGTCTCTTGAAGTCACCCGACATTGACATCGTGGCCGGGCCGAACGCCTACGCCACGCGCGGCGCGGGCAGCCCGGCCGCTTTCAGCACTCCTCTGGATTCGGTCACGCTCTCCGGCAAGCTGTTTCTCGTGGAGGACGACACTAAGACGTTTCTGGCCGACGCTGAAACCGACGACACCTACAACCCTAAGATCAGCAGTGGCGCGGACACTCAGGCCATTCATCAGCGACACTTCGGCGCGGCCCTCGCCCATCGGGCAGGCGTCACATGGATGGACCTGTGGGGCCAGGGCTGGCTCAACAGCCCGGACATCTGGCGCGAGCTGGGCGAACTGGCCGACCAGGCCGCCCGCTGGGAGCAGATCGCACCAGCCAAAGCCGCCGCCCCGGACGTCGCCGTGTTCGTGGATGAGACGTCGCTGACCTATCTCAAGAATGACCCGAACGGGCTGGGAACGCATCTGGTCAGCCGGACTCGTGAGCTGCTGCTCCGGGCGGGCGCCTCGGTCGGCTTCTACCTGCAATCCGACGTCACCCGCGACAACGTCCCCGACGCTCGCCTGTACCTGTTTCTAAACGCCCTCCGCCTGACCACGGTGGAGCGGCAGGCCATCCGGGAGAAGCTGCAAAAGCCGGGTAAGACCCTGGCCTGGCTCTACGCGGCGGGCCTCTTCGATGAAAACGGCCCGTCCGCTGAGGAGGTCGGCGAGGTCGTCGGCATGACCCTCCGCGCCCAGCCCTGGAACTCACGCGGGGGCAGCCAGGTGTTAGACATTCGGCACCCACTGACCGAGCGCATCCGCAATGTCAAGCGTCTGGGCCAGGACGAGATCCTGAACCCGCTGTACGCCGTCTCGGACCCACAGGCCATTGTGATCGCCGAATACGC
>JAYTRQ010000073.1:0-7286 GCA_043746125.1 Armatimonadota bacterium
CGCCTGGCGGCATGGGGGCGGGGCGAACTTCCTCTACGCCGACGGCCACGACAAGTACGCCCGGCCCGGCGGCCTCCGCGACGAGAACTGGGACGTCCGTTGCGCCTACAACACGGTCTGCGAAGGCGCCCCGACGTCGCCCGTCTACCCCGCCCCCGACGGCACCTGCGGCGATCAATCCCCGATCAACTGTGCGCCGTAGCCTCAAGCAAAGTCTCGTGTAGGGGCGGGGCAGATGGGGCGACGTCAGCGTTGTTAGGTGGTTCACAGGCCCGGCACTGAAAGTGCCGGTCTACCCGGTGAAAACCCCTCCGGGGTTGAAGACAACAGCGGAAGCGCAGTGGTAGGGGCTGGGCTTGCCCCTGCTCTCCTAATCCGACTCCTCAGTCGCGGAGCGACTTCCTCCGGGTAGACTGGCACTTTCAGTGCCGGTAGAGCGCTCGGCCACATCCCACGTCATTCTTTCCGTCGCCTCCTTGACCGCCTCCAATGCCTCAAGGCGCGCCTCCCGCCCGGCGTCGGGACTGATCCCCGTCCATGCCTGGTCCACGTTGGTTCCCCGGAGACTGGCCCCGTACTCGATCAGCAGACGCGCTACGTCTGGGGCAACCAGTTCGGCCCGCCTCGCATCATGGTTGTTCTCCTGGCCTGCCGCTAAGAACAGCGGCGTCTGGCCTATCTGGTCTGCGGGGTCTGGGTCGGCCCCGGCTTCCAGGAGAAAGCGGGCGCATTCCACCTGATTATGCACCGCTGCCAGATGAAGCGGCGTCCAGGCAGCCCCCTCCCGACCCACGGTTCCCTTGGCGTCCGGGTTTGCGCCCCGCTCAATGAGGACGCGAACGGTTTCCAAGCGTCCGCCTAAGACCGCGTGGTGCAGTGCCGAGAGGCCATGATCGTCGACGACATTGGGGTCCGCGCCCTGACTCAGAAGCGCCCGCACGGCGGAGGTGTCACCCTCGGCAGAGGCCGCGTGGAAAGATCTTCTACTTTCTGCCATTTGGTCCCCTACCGGTGGCTCTCTTCCACCAGGTTCTTGGCTGCCTCTAAGGCCAGCAGGTATCCGTACGTGCCCAGGCCGACGATCTGGCCGGTCGAGACGGGCGAGACGACGCTGTGGCGGCGGAACTCCTCGCGGGCGTGGACGTTGGAGACGTGCACCTCGATGGTCGGTAGGCGCGAGTCGGCGATGGCGTCCCGGATGGCGTAGGACGAGTGGCTGTACGCGCCGGGGTTGATGACGATGGCGCTGGCCCAGCCCCTGGCCTCCTGGACGAAGTCAATGATCGCGCCCTCGGAGTTGGACTGCTGGATCTTGACTTCCAGCCCCAGCGCCTTCGCGTGGCCTTCGATCTTGCGGTTGACCGATTCGAACGTGTCTTTGCCGTAGGTGTCCGGGTCGCGGATGCCGAGCAGGTTGAGGTTGGGGCCGTGGATGACCGAGACGCGGATCGGGCCGGTGCGGGTGAGCTGCATGGGGGGTATCTCCTTCCCAGAGGGCGTTAGGCATTCCCAGAGGGCGTTAGGTAGAGGGGCGTTAGGTGGAGGGGCTTTACTTCTTGTCCGGCAGGGTGGCCTCTTCGGTCAGCAGGATCGGGATGCCGTTGCGGATCGGATACACTCGGCCGCAGAGGTCGCAGACCAGGGTCTCGCCCTCCTGCCGGAGTGGCGGGCGGCTGGCATCGGCGGGACAGGCCAGGACGGCGAGGAACTTGGGATCGAGGGGCATTAGAAAACCTTTCGTAATGGGTCTGTGCTTGGCGTGTTCGGTTCGGTGCGTTCGGTTCGGCGCGTTCCGGGCACCGAGGTGCCCGTCTAGGAGGCTTCGCCGACCGTCCAGGGGACGGAAAAACGGACAAGCCTTTCTTCCCTTCCGTCCGCAGGGCGGTCAGCCGCAGGCTTCCCAGACGGGTCGTTTACGGCCCGGAATGCGCCGCGCCGCCTTGTGCGAAGCGTGAGTCGTTGGGTTCGCAGGACGGCCAGGGCTTGCCGACGCCGGCGTGGCGCTGCTTCTGGTTTTGGACGTAACGGATGACGCGCGACTTCTGCGATGTGCTGAACGAGAAGACGCCGTAGCCCTCCTGCCAGCAGAACCAGTCCAATGGGTGATCGGCGTGGCGGACGAACTCATCGCCGACGAACTTGGGCGAGACGCCTTTGATCTGCTGCATGATCCTTGAAGGGCCGTGAACGGGGTTCGCCTTCAGCGCTAGATGCATGTGGTCCGCCGTGCTATTCAGGGCAAGGACGACGGAGTGGAGGCGCCTGGCTTGATCCTGAATACACCGGTGAAGGCTGGCCTCAACGTCCGGCGTCAGAAGCGGCGTCCGCTGCTGGGTGGTCCACACGAAATGCAGGTAATACTCGTCTTTGCTTTCGGACATGGTTTCCTCCTTGGGTCATAGGTCATCCGTGAATGGTTGACGTGTCGTTGGGCGCGGCGCGGGGTCGCTGGGCGCGGCGCGGGGTCCGGGCACCGAGGTGCCCGTCTGGGAAGCGGCTTCGCCGCTGACCATCCAGGGGACGGCTTGTGAATAATGGCTCGCTTGTTCCTCCGTCCCCTGGACGGTCGGCGAAGCCTCCGAGACGGGCACTTCAATGCCCGGCCTTCCACTGCCCCGCCTTCATGCTCCGCCCATCCCTCCCGCTCGCTCGTCCCCTGCCGCCTCTTGGTAAACGGCTAACGTCTCCCGCGCCGCCCTCTCCCACGAGAACAAGCCCGCCCGAGCCGGGCCGCGCTCGCGCCAGCGGGCCGAAACGGCGGGCGACAGCAGCAACTTGGATAGGGCACGCGCCCAGGCGTCCGAGTCGCCGTAAGGAAGCAGGATACCCGCCTCGCCGACGACCTCGGGCAGCGACGACGACCGGCTGCACAGGACCGGGCAGGCGCAGGCCAGGGCCTCCAAAGGTGGCAGGCCGAAGCCCTCGTAGCGGGACGGGTAGCACAGGGCGTCCGCGCCGCCGTACAGGCCCGGCAGGTCGTCGTCGGCCACGTAGCCGGTCAAGACGACGTCAGCCCGGACGACGTCGGGCAGGGCGGCAAGTTCCGCGTCGGTCGTGTCCAGCCAGCCCTTCTTGCCGGCGATCAACAGGCGGTGCGAGGGCGGGCGGCCGTCAATCTTGAGGCCCAGTTTGAGCAGGGCGAAGGCGTCTAGCAGCACAGCCAGGTTCTTGCGCGGCTGCAAGACGCCCACGGCCAGCAGGTACGGCCGGTCGTCCAGGCCCAGCCGGGTATTCACCAGGGCGCGGGCGGTTTCCTGCCCCTCAGGCGGGGGGCGGAACCGGGCATCAGCGGCTTCCAGCACGACGTGGACTTTCTCCTGCGGGATAGCCTTGTAAGAGCGCAGGATGTCCCGGCGCGTGCTTTCCGAGACGGCGACGATGGCGGTGGCCTTCTGCATGGAGCGGGGCACGAGCGTGTTGAGTATCCAGCGGTCACGCGGTAGGAAAAGGTTTGGGTGGATCTTGAACGACACGTCATGGATGGTGGTGACGACCGGGCAGGGGCAGCCAAGGAGGGGCACGTTGTACTGCACATGGGCGACGTCTATTTTATCGGCCCTGAGGGCGCGAGGGAAGCCGAAGAGCATCCAGGCGGCGTCGTTTGTCGGCGTCGTGACGGTCCGCCAGTGGAAGTTTGGGCCGAGTCCGGGCGGCGGGTCGCCCTCAACGGGAGACTTCACATACAGGAAATACTCGGATTCGGTGTCCACAGTGGCCAGTCCACTGAGGAGGCCGCGCCAGTAGGTGCGGTCGCCCGTGAAGCGGCCCGAGAGGGTGCGGGCGTCTATGCCGATTCTGAGAGGGCCGATACGCGGGGGGCCGGTACGCATAGGGACAGTGTACCCGACCGTGTGCTTCGGGCGCGGCGAGTCGCAAGTTCGTCACTGACAAACGCTGGCAAGGCTAGGCAAGGATGTGCCACCGACGTGCCACCGATATGTCCTTGTCCCCCTGTTGACATTCCCGCTGCAATCGCTTAGAATAAGGGGAAACCGCGAGAGGAGCGTAAGGGAGCCGACACCCGGACAGCCCCCTCCGCCGCTTTTCGGGAAGCACCTATGTCCGCACAACTCATCCTGGGAGTCACGCTCCTCTGCCAGATCGCCGCCATCGCCCTCGTCCTGAGCCTCTACCGGCGCTATGGGAGGCAGAAGGCGTGGCTGGCCCTCGCAGGGGCGCTCGTCGTGGTCGCCGCCCAGAACGGCCTGGCCGTCAAGCACGATCTTACTTACGACTTCACCCTGGGCCACGCGCCAAACATAGACCGGGCCGATTCGCACGCTTTCACCGCCCTGCTGCTCTCTGCCCTGTTGCTGTGGGGCCTGAGCATGGTCGGGCGGATTGTCGGCGCGAACGCCCGCAGCGAGGAAGCCTTGCGGACCGAGAAGCGGCGTCTGTCCATGCTGGTGGACCGGCGCGTCGCCGACCTTGAGGCCGAGGTGACCGACCGGGCACGGGCCGAAGAACAGCTCCGCGAGGACGCCGCACGGTTCACAGCCATCATTGCCACCCAGCGTGACATCGCCTCGGCCGCCCTGGATCGGGACGCCGTCCTTAACTTAGTCGTTGTCCGGACCCAGGAACTGACCAAGGCCAGCGGCGCGGTCATCGAGATGGCCGAGGGCGACGAGATGGTCTACCGGGCTGCCAGCGGCCAGGCCGCGCCCTACGTCGGGCTGCGGACGCCGATGGCCCACAGCCTGTCGGGCGAATGCGTCCGGTCCGGCCGGCTTCTGAAATGTGACGACGCCGAGTACGACTCGCGCGTCAACCTGACCGAGTGCCGCCGGGTGGGGGCACGGTCCATGATCGTGGTCCCTCTCCTCTACGCAGGCAGAGTCGTGGGCGTTTTGCAGGTGCTCTCGCCCGAGGCGCACGCCTTTTCCGGGTCGCGCGGACCCGTGGACGTTCAAACGCTGGAACTGATGGCCGGGCTGATCGGGGCGGCTATGAGCCACGCCGCTGAGTTTGAGGCGCGTCAGGCCGCCCTGGTCGAGCTTCAGGCCGCCAAAGAAACGGCCGAGGCCGCCACGCGGGCCAAATCCGAATTTCTGGCGAATATGAGCCACGAGATCCGAACGCCCATGAACGGCATCATCGGCATGACCGAGCTGGCCCTGGACACGCGGCTGGACGAGGAGCAGCACGAGTATCTGAGCCTGGTCAAGTCGTCGGCGGCCTCGCTCCTGACTCTGATCAACGATATTTTAGACTTCTCCAAGATAGAAGCCGGGCGGCTAGACTTGGAGCCGATCCCATTCGACATCCGGGACGCTCTGGGCGAGACGGTCAAGACACTGGCCCTCCGCGCCCACGCCAAGGGCCTGGAACTGATCGGCGACATCCGGGCCGACGTGCCCGAAACGCTGATTGGCGACGCGGGCCGTCTGCGTCAGATCTTAGTCAACCTGGCCGGGAATGCCATCAAGTTCACGGAGACGGGTGAGGTCGTGCTGTCCGTGGAAGTGGAGTCTCGGACGGAAGAGTCGGCCCTCCTGCACTTCGCCGTGCGGGACACGGGTATCGGCATCCCGCCGGCGCGGCAGGGGCAGATCTTCGAGGCCTTCTCGCAGGCGGACTCTTCCACGACCCGCAAGTACGGCGGGACCGGGCTGGGCCTGACCATCTCCACCCAACTGGTGGCAGCGATGGGTGGGCGCATTTGGGTAGAGTCCGAGGTCGGCAAGGGCAGCGTTTTCCACTTCACGGCCCGGCTGGGCATCGGCGAGGCCCTCCCCTCCCGGACGTATGACTTGGACCTGTCCGGCCTGCGCGTGTTGGTGGTGGACGACAACGCGACCAACCGTCGCATCCTCCAGGAAGTCCTGATGCAGTGGGGCATGGAACCGACGCTGGTGGAAGGCGGGGCGGAGGCGATCACAGCGATGGAACTGGCCCAGACGGAACACCATCCCTACCGCCTGGTTCTGCTGGACCAGATGATGCCCGAAATGGACGGTTTCACCCTGGCCGAGCGCATCAAAGACCGGCCCGAACTGGCCCAGTCGGTGCTGATGATGCTGTCCTCGGCGGGCCGCCCCGCCGACAGCGCCCACTGTCGCGAGATCGGCCTCTCGGCGTACCTGACCAAGCCGTTCAAGCAGTCGGAACTCTTGGACACGATCCTGACGACGCTGGCCGGGGAAGCCTCCCCGGAGAGTCGGTGTGTGCCACCCCCAACCGCCCCCTTCAGCGCGAACGCGCCGACCCTGCTCCGCATCCTGCTGGCCGAGGACAATGCCGTCAACCAGCGTCTGGCCGTGCGTGTCCTGGAGAAGCAGGGGCATGAGGTCATCGTCGCGGGGAATGGCTGGGCGGCTTTAGATGCCTGGCAGGCAAGCCAGGGCGGGCCGGCCTCGTTTGACCTGGTCCTGATGGACATCCAGATGCCTGAGATGGACGGCTTTGAGGCGACGATTGCGATCCGCAGCCGGGAGGCCATTCTGTCTGGACACGTACCCATCGTCGCCATGACGGCCCATGCTATGAAGGGCGACCGGGAGAGGTGCTTGGACGCGGGGATGGACGATTATTTGTCCAAGCCGCTTCAGTTCCAGAAGCTCTTAGAGGTGATCGCGCGGCTAACGCCGGAGGCTCCCCCTCCGCGTTCTTCTCCAGCTTCCCCCCAAGGGTCAATGGGGGCGCGGGCGGGGGCGCGGGCGGAGGGGGGCCTGCCAGCGTTCGACGCCGAGGCCGCGATGGAGCGCGTGGATGGAGACCGGGAGCTGCTCGTCGAGATCTTAGGCCTGTTCCGGGAGCAGGCCGAGCCGACGCGGGACATGATCGGGTCTGCTCTGGCCGCCCGTGACGGGGCCGCCTTGGAACGGGCCGCGCACTCCCTGAAAGGCTCGGCAGCCAACGTCAGCGCCCTGGAAGTGCAGGAGACTGCCCTGCTGCTGGAACACGCCGCCCGCGACGGGGACTGGGAGGCGGGTGATACGGCCTGGACAGTTCTTACGGGCGCCCTGCCACGCCTCCACAGGGCTCTGGCTGCGTTCGAGGGTGGCGAGCACGCTTAAATGGGCCTGAGAGTTAGGCCACGAACAAGGGTACAATTAGAATAAAGGGAAAAAAGCCACGCAAACGGCAGCAAGGAACGGACGGCATTATGAAGATACTGATTGCGGATGACGACTCGATCACGCGGCGCCTGCTGGAGACCATCCTGACCAAGTGGGGCTACCAGGTCATCATCGCCCAGGACGGCGACGAGGCCTGGCGCATCCTGCAAGGCGACGGCGCCCCCAAGCTCGCCATCCTCGACTGGATGATGCCGGGACTGGACG
>JAYTRQ010000074.1:0-2298 GCA_043746125.1 Armatimonadota bacterium
ATCTCCGCCTGCGTCGCGTCCACCTCGCTCATGTCGGCCTGGGGCGTGTCTACCGGTGAAGCCCTGCACACGAGCACGTTTCTGGGTAATCCATTGGCCTGCGCCGCCGCCCTGGCCGCCCTGGACGTGCTGGAAGACGAGCGACTGCCGGAGCAGGCGGCTTCGATCGGTGAGATCTTCAAGAACGGCCTGTGTGCGCTTCAGGTTGAGTTCTCCGACCAGATCCAGGACGTGCGTGGGCGCGGCCTGATGCTCGGGCTGGTCCTAGCCTCCCCTGCCCTCGCCCTGCCGCTGGTTCCCGCCGCCCTGCGTCTGGGGTTGATCCTGCTCCCGGCAGGCGACGGCAGGGTGTTGGAGTTCGTCCCACCGCTGACAATCACCCGTGAGCAGGTTGACTGGTGCCTATCCACGATGGCGGCCCTGCTCGCCCAAGGGGGAGCGTGTGGAAAGAACGGCAGTCACGATTGATGGCTCTCACGGCGAAGGCGGCGGCCAGATTCTGCGGACGAGCCTGACGCTCTCCATCTTGACTGGCCGCCCGCTCATTATCGAGAAGATCCGCGCAGGCCGGTCCAAGCCGGGCCTCCAACCTCAGCACCTCGCTTCGGTTAAGGCCGCCGCCGCCCTCAGCCGCGCGGATCTGGAAGGGGCGGCTGTCGGCTCAACCCTCCTCGGGTTCATCCCTCGGACGCCTGCCGTTCCCGGCTCGTACCACTTCGACATCGGTACGGCCGGCGCGGCGACACTGGTCGCCCAAACAGTTATGATCCCCCTGGCGCTGGCAGACGCACCTTCCGACGTCACCATCACCGGCGGGACGCACGTCCCTTTCGCACTAATGGTGGACTATCTGGAATACGTCTACGCCGAAGTCCTGGCGGATCACGGCCCGGCCATCGCTGTAGATGCCCCAAGTGCGGGGTTCTTCCCACGCGGGGGCGGCTCGCTCCGACTAGCGATTGAGCCGTCCCGCTTGAACCGACCCGTGACACTGGTAGAACGGGGCGCTTTGCAGACAGTCACGGCACACGTCATCACGTCCGGCCTACCTCCCGACGTCGCACGCCGGGGCGAGGCCGCCCTTCGGGAGCGGCTGCAAGGCCTCCCGATCGAAGTAGCCATTAACAGCCGCGAAGTGTCTTCGCCGGGTCCGGGCGCGGCCGTTTTCCTGATGGCGATCTGTGAGACTGGGCGGGCAGGATTCTCGGCTACCAGCGTGCGTGGGAAGCCTGTGGAAGCGGTGGGGGGAGAGGCCTGTGAGGACTTACTGGCCTGGTTCCGTTCGGGCGCGGCCTGTGAGGAGCATCTGGCGGATCAGTTAGTTCTCCCTATGGCATTGACGCCTGGCCTGAGCCAGTGGACGACGTCGCGGGTGACGGAGCACCTACGGACGATGCTGTGGCTGCTGCCGCAATTTTTGGGCGTGGAAGTGTCGCTGACGGAGAACACGGACGGCTCGGGGACGGTCACGGTGTGCGGCGGTCAGCCGCCGTACTCTCCCATGAGTTCCGCGTCTGCCCGACATTCTTGACGTGACGTATCTTATTCTTCTGATACTGGGCGTTTTGGGAAGATCGCTTGGGGCCACGGCAGTGAGACTATAGGCCGTCGTGTCGGCCGGCGTTGACTCCAAATTCTGGAGCGACTTTAACACTTTACAGCGGCCACACTTCTTCTCGGTTAGCGACCTGCACAAGGTGTTTCCCGCATGAAAAACAAATCCCCGCTGTCGAAACAGCAGGGATTTTCTGGTGCCCCCAGTAGGGGTCGAACCTACGACAACCCACTTAAGAGGCGGGTGCTCTAACCAACTGAGCTATGGAGGCAAGCCATCGGGGTATACTCTACCCGTTAGATGCAGAGTATACCCTAGCCGACTTGGATTATCAAGCCCTTGCGCCGACTTTTTTCGTCGTTTCGCTTAGACCGATTAGAATGGACTTATGACGTGCGTGTATTGATCACGGGTGGTTGCGGCTTTATCGGCCTCGCCGCCGCCCACGCCCTGCGTGAGTTGGGCCATGACGTCCTCCTACTGTCCAGCCGCCGCAGCGGCGAGCAGGACGGATTCCCCGTGGTCTGGGGTGACGTTCGCGATCCGGCCGGCCTTGCCCCTGCCGTCGAAGGCGTGGAAGCAGCGGTGATCGCCCACCAATTCCCCGGATTCCCGATTGAGCGGCCCGCCCGGCATGATACGTTCCAGGAGGTGGACGCCGACGGTACCCGCAACGTCGTCGCCGCCCTGTGCGCCCATGGTCGCCCACGCCACCTAGTCTACCTGAGCGGCGCGGCTGTGCA
>JAYTRQ010000075.1:0-2294 GCA_043746125.1 Armatimonadota bacterium
TCTATCTCCCGCCCCAGCGCCCGAAGCGCCGCGTCTGTGTACTCCGGCAGGACAAAAAAGCGGTCATAGGGCATGACGTAATGCGTCAAAAGCTGCCAGGACGTTTTGCCACGCTTCTGCAGTGGGACGACGCCCACCGGCGTGCCGCCCGGAGCGCGGACGACGGCGATCTTCTGCCGGTCCCGGCCGACCCCAGCCTCCCACAGCCGCCGCACCAGAACCGGGTCCATCAGGTGGTCGTAAGGCAGGGCCGCGAAAGCCTCAGCAACGGCCTCCGACCATTCCCCATGCCATTCCAGCAGTACGTGTGAGGCGGGGACACGAGCCTGTTGGGATGAGTAGGCGCTGCTGTCTTTGATCAAGGTTTCATTCATTTTTGTGACGGAACTTCCAGAGGAACTCTTTGGCGCTCTCAATGGTGCAGCCTAGGGCTTCAGAGCCGTAAGGGCGGCGCACCAGGCGGTAGCCGCGAACCTCCGGCTGCGCCCAGAGGCGCTTGTAGTGTCCCGACGTCCGCAGCATGTCGTATTCGGCCATGCCGTGAGCGCAGCCCCACTCCATAGAGGCCAGCAGGTTACGGATGCCGGCGTAATCCTGCTTGTACGCCTCCAAAGTGACCGTCAGAAGGAAATAGAGCGTGTCCGGCCCGGTCAGGTTGACGATCATGGCGGCGAACTTGTCACCGTCGTGCAGGGAGAACGTCTTGAGACGCCCCTGTTCCGCCAGGAGGCGAAACCCCAGCAACAGGTCGTCCTTGCGGCTGGCCGTGGCATGGCTGCCGGCCGCTCTCCATCTCGCCTGCCAGTGTTCCAGCGCTTCCGGCAGATCGTCGTAGCGGTCTTCGGACAGGGTCAGGTGCCCGGAGTGCTGGCGGCACTGCCGGTCTTTCCGGGCGTATTTAGTGCGCCGCATCAGCTCCACGTATGTGGGTTCCAGGGCGACCACCCAGGACTCTTCCGGCCGCAGCATCCGGGCGTTGGAGGGCATCC
This sequence comes from Armatimonadota bacterium, assembly GCA_043746125.1. GTDB lineage: Bacteria > Armatimonadota > Armatimonadia > Armatimonadales > Capsulimonadaceae > JANXMY01. Next base: position 990 of record JAYTRQ010000075.1, read on the forward strand.
GGGTGAAGCTGACGTTGTTGCAGTCGATCTCCCGCCCCAGCGCCCCCAATGCCGCGTCCGTGTACTCCGGCAACACGAAGAAGAGCGCGTAGGGCATCACGTACTGCGTCAGCAACTGCCAGGACAGATTGCCCCGCCTCCGCAGCGGCACGACGCCCACCGGCGTGCCGTCCGGGGCGCGAACCACGGCGATCTTCTGCCGGTCCCGGCCAACCCCATCCTCCCACAGCCGCCGCACCAGAACCGGGTCCATCAGGTGGTCGTAAGGCAGGGCCGTGAATGCTTGGCTTACGGCCTCCGACCACTCCTCGTGCCATTCGATTCGGACCGAGGCGGCGGCGACAGTACAGTCCGAGACTGACGGTGCAAAAGAAACGGAGGCTTCTTCGCTTTGCTTTGTTTGTCCAATCATTGTCGTCCCTTAGCATGCGTCGGCTTCTCGATGAACAAAGTTTGCATCCTGCGGCGGAGTCGTCCGGCCCCGAGACAAACTTGAGGCAGAGGATCGGAAAGCGTCAACCCGAGCGCCTGCCGGCTTGGCTCCGACAGCCTCCACCCGCGTCTGCCGCCGCGCAGCGCCCCCGACAGCGCCTTCGTAGGGAACATGACGCTCAGCGTCCGGTAGGCCGATTCCGGGAGCGGCTCACCCAGGGCGAGGCGGATGCCGAGGTCGGCGAAATTGACTCCGGCCAGCATACAGAAGGGGAGCGAGGCCCAGAAGCGCGGATTACATTCCAGAACCTGGACGGAGCCGTCCCGCGCGTCAATACGCATGTCGAAATGCGCGATGCCGTCATGCTGGCAGACGGATACGATCCGCCGACCAATCTCCAGAATGCGTTCGTGTTCAATAAACTCGACGCCGCTGCCATCGGGGAGATGCTTCTGTATTGACCAGGCAACCACCGCTCCCTGATGAGCCAGGAGGCCCAATCCGACGTCCGCGCCGGGAACGTACTCCTGGGCGAGCAGAGGAAGGGTGACACCGGGCCGATTCAGATGTGCCCGAACTTCGGCGGGCGTGTCGCATCGCACGACGCCCCGTCCAGCATCCAGTTCCAGCGGTTTCAAGATAACGGGGGATCTGATGTCTAGCGCCCCCGCATCCTCGGCCCGCTCAAGGAGGCGTGACTGGGGCTCGGGAAGCCCGTGCTGCTTCAAGAGCCGCGCAAAGTCCCACTTGTTGTTAAGGACCCTGAGACGTTCGACGGTCGCGAGGGGTAGGACGCGGGCGGATTGGACGCTGTCTTTCAAGGCCGCCAAGAGAAACACGCTGTCCATGCCGGATGGCAGGACGACATCAAT
>JAYTRQ010000076.1:0-7267 GCA_043746125.1 Armatimonadota bacterium
GACGAAACCGATGTTGTAGTTCTCGCCGTCCAGGGTCCGGCCCGTCAGCGGTTCATCCAGATACTGGAACCAGTGACAGCCGACGAAGGCCGGATTGTCCACGACGCTCCGTACATAGTCTGTGAACGTCTGGGCGCGGGCGGCCTGGTTAGGCGTCGAGACGAGGCCGGGATGGAATAGGCCCCGGTCTAAAGCGCCGCAGTGGAACTCTCCAATGATGCACGGCTTACCTAGAGTGGCCGGGTCGGCGGGGAAGCCGTACCCGTTCTCCAAGTCGCTGTCTCGGAGGCTCCTCTGGTAGACGTTGACCGAGATGACGTCGCAGACGTCCGCCGCCGCCCGCGTGGCCTCGGGGCTGTACCCCCCGGCGAACCGGCACCCGAGATAAAGATGGTGCGGGTCGTACTTCTTGAGCGTGTTTCGGACGACCGCGAAATATTGATGGGCGAAGGCGGACACGAACGCACCCATGTCGGCTTTCTGGGCGTCGGAAGGCCTCTGGCTGGCCTGGTACGGGGCGCGGAAGTCGTCCCAGCCAGCGAGGGACGTTCCCCAGGCGGCATTTAGCTGGTTAACAGTGACGTATTTGGCTTGAAGCTGGGCCAGAAAAGCGGCTTTGGCGGGCTGCTCGGCGGGCGCGGCCAGCGTCCCATAGGCCAACCCGTAGCGGCCTCTGTCCACGCCGCCGCCGGTCCAAGACAGCTCGTTGTCTACGAACCAGCCTACGCACCACGGGTCGTTTCTCAGGCGCATGGCCTTGTCCCGAAATGAGGCGTCGCAGTCGGCTGCGAACTCTGGGTCGTACGGGTCGTGCATCCTGCCCCAGTAGTCTGAGCCGGAGGAGACGAGGGCGTGGTCGCCGCCGACTCCGAGCGTGCCCACATAGGGGACCTGGTGCATGTCTTCCAGAGTCCCATCCGACCAGTTCCCGATGGTGTTAAATCCCCACGACTTCAGCCGGGACAGGGCCGTATCGCGCCAGGCGGCCTCGTGCTCCGGCCCGTACTTCCTCTGCAAATTAGCACGGTAGAAGTCGAACGTCTTGCCGGACTTGTAGGGGCCGTATAGGACGTGATCGTCCCGGCCATAGAACTTTGCCAGCGGATCGTTCACACCGGGCAGCCTCGTGAACAGGGCCTCGCGGGGCTGGACAATGGTCGCGCCCGACGCGCCCACGCAGTCAACGCCAAGCGACAGGAACAGGTGCCCACTCGGCGTCACCAGCCACCAGCGGCCGTCTCGCTTGGTCGTCGTGAAGTAGCCGATCGTCGGCAGCTTCGGTCCGTCTGCCCAGCCTCCATACTCGTCTCGGCCCGGCAGAGAAGGCGCGGCGGTTAGGCTCTTCGCCTCGGCCGTCCGCCGTGCGGCGAAGTCCGCTTCTGAGTACAGCTTGCCCGGCCAGTCGGCCCGCGTGAACTGGCCGTACGCATCCACGATCCCCGTGTAGCGACCGCCCGCCGTTCCAGAGGGGAGAAGGCGCAGCCGGGTCAGCGTCAGGGTACGAGGCCCTCTCGGCTGGTGCATGAAGATTTGAAAGGCCGTCACGTGGCTCGGGTCCACGCCCCCCCCGCCGCTCATGGCCTGCATTCCCTCGCGCCCAGCGGCCGGCGGACCACCGTTCATGCCCATGACGGCTTTCGAGTCCACGGCGTCCAGGTCAACAAAGAACGTGCCGGATTTACCCGCCCCAAGCGTTCCGTTCGCCGTGAGGCAGTGGCGGGAGCCATCCGCCGTGGGGTCATCGTCTACGCGCACGTTGAAGTCAACGGCGTCAGGACCGGGGTTTTCTGCTTTGAAGGATAACGTGGCGTTTCCTCGCCAGTCCCAGGCTTTGCCCTCGCCTGCTGACCAGTAGGCGTTGGGCCACTCGGAGGGCTGGAACGTGACTTTGTAGCCGTCCCCAATTGGCGAGATGACCGCCGCGCGGCCTTCCGGGGTGGGGAAGGGAGGCGGGGGAGCGTCGGCAGAGACGCTGGCCGCCAAGAGCAATGGGATAGCACAGAGCAGGAACGCGGTGGGGTTGAGCATGATGGGTATTTCGTTTCAGAGACCGGTACGATGCGGAAAGTTTTAGGACGAATTGGAGCGATCCCGGCACTTCCAGTGCTGGGGGTGGTGATACTGAGTCTACGCCTGCCCCACCTCCTCCGGTTCCTGCTTCCCTGCTCCCTGCTCTGCCACACTCTCTTCCGTCAGCACTTCGGCCGTCTCCTTCCGAATCTCCTGCGCCTCCGCGCCAACCGGCTTCTCTCGGGGCGTTGTCACCCATTCCCGGTCTTTGGCGAGGTGGCTGAATTGGGCCACTAAGGTCACGGACAGCTTCAACGTCGTGTAGACCCACGTGCCCAGGCCGTAGGCCCAGTACCAGGCCCCCAGGCCCTTGCGGGCGTGGGGCGGAGCGCAGGCGTAGGTGGCGAGCAGGACGAACGGGCCGGCGGCGAGGTTCAGAATTCCGGTGGCGACGTAGAATGGGCTACCGAACCAGTGGATAGGCAGGCCGGTCAGAGCGGACGTAAACACCAAGGGGAAGAACTGGATCGAGAGGGCGGGGTAGACCTCGCGCCAGGCCAGTAGATAAAACCAGAGGGCCTTCTGGCCGAGCGAATGATGGGGGGATCGCATCATCGCGCCCGTATGCTTCAAGGAGACCTCCAGCCAGCCCTGCGCCCACCGCTTGCGTTGGAGGACCCAGTGGCGCACCTGCAAGGGGGCCAGTTCGGCGGACACGATAGTGCGGTCATGCACCAACCGTCTGCCTTGCAGGAGGGACCGGACGCTGACGTCTATGTCCTCGGTGAGCATGGCCTGGTTCATGCCCAGCTCGGTCAGGACGGACCGCCGCCAGTAGCCGTTGGAGCCGCCGAAGATGGCCGACCCGCTCAGGCGGGCGCGGCCTGGGTGGGAGACTGTGTAGATGGTGTCGAACTCGATGGCGATGGTCCGTGTGAGCCAGTTGTGGGCGTGGTTGCGGATAACGCAGCGCCCCTGCACCATGTCGCAGCCGTCGGAGATCCAGCGCCAGGCCCGACGGAAGGCATCCGGCGCGGGCAGGTGGTCGGCATCAAAGACGGCCACGATCTCGCCGGTTGCCACGCTGAGGGCGGCGTTGACGTTCTCCGCCTTACTCTTGCTGCCCGCCACGCGCAAAGGCACTAGACGCGGATCGCGGGCGGCCAGGGCCTGCAAATCAGCCTCGATGGCAAGGGATTCGGGCGTATTGTAGGCGAGAATGACTTGGAACCGGTCCGGCGGCACGTCGCTGTGCGACAGCACATGGGTTAGGGTCTCCATGATGATGTCCTGCTCGTTAGGCAAGTACGCGGCGAAAATGGCCGTACAGCCGGGTAGGGGCGGCAGGTCGTCCAGTGGCTTCGCATGCCGCCCCAGGCCCCAGGCGGCGCAAGCCTCCCAGATCAGCATGAGGCTGGTCAGGGCGTAAACGCACGTCACGACGAGGTGAAGGCCCTCCACGAAGCCGGGGTGCCGATGCGCGACGCCAACGTAGACGACGGTCGGCAGGGCGACCAGCAGGAGCAGGGCAAGACCTACGCTGCGCCAAGGCAGGGGAGCAGACTTGGCCCGCAGCCGGCTGGAGCGCTTGGCCCAGCGTCGCCTCCACGATTCGGGTTTGGTCTTTATCAAAAGAAGCGGCCTAACGTCCCGTCGTCAGCGCGACGTTGTCCCGGCTGGCGATCTTTTCCTCGGTCAGTGCGGCCTGCGTGGGCGGCAGCCCATCCTCGTCGAAGAAGACCAGTGTGTTCCGGCCTGCCGCCATCCAGCACTCCGGTAGGTACAACCCGTCCACGTCCGACCGCTCCGGGTAGCGGCCCAGGTTGTGGCCGTTGAGCCAGACGAAGCCGCGTGACAGACCGGCGGGCCGGACCCGCAGGACGGGGTGGGGGCCATCGGGCAGTGCGGGCTTGTAGGTGAACGCCGCCCGGTAGAAGCGGCAAGCACCGTCCTGCACGGGAACCGTTTTGCCCATCGGACGCCAGGCGGCCTCGACGGGCAGTCGGACGCCGCCGTGCATCTTCCAGCCGTGCAGGTCCTGACTGCCAGTGAGGTCGCCTTGCAGCGTCACCGTGCCGTTCATGCCGCCGCCGCCCGCCGTGTTCTGCACCGAGATGGCGAGCAGATTTGGCCCACCCTCCTTCCAGGCGCTGTCCAGAGCGACGTCCGCGCCCGCGTTGACGCCGATATTGGAGGCGACCTGCTTGCCGTTCAGGAAGATCTGGCCGTTGTCATCAATGGAGCCAAAGTGGATGCGCCGATGCGGGCCGGGGACGTCCGGCAGGGTCGTGCGGAACCAGGCCGAGCCGAGGCGGCCGTTGAAGACATCGGTGGCCGTCGTGGCGTCATGCCAGTCTCCCCCGCCTGTGTCCAGATCCGGCGCGGCTTTGACCGAAGCGTCCGCGATACCCTGATCGTCGGCCTGCCAGCGGAACTTGTTGATGTCCACGGGCGGCGTTGGGGTTGCGCCCAGCGAGACCGTGCCCGAGGTGCCCTTCTTGTCTATCTCGTCCAGTGGTCCAATGTACGCGTGAAGCTTAGAGCGTCCGTAGTGGGCGGCGAGGAGTGCCAGAACGTTAGGGCCGGACTTTAGCGTGACCTTCAGGTTACGCGCGACCGGGCTGTCCCGCCGCTGCTGGACCGTGCTGCTGTCGGTATGGACGCCGTTGACGAACGCCGAGACCCAGTCCCCGGCGTCGGCCAGGCTCAGGCCGTACGTTCCCGCGTGGGGCGCTTTGACGACGGCGCGATACCAGGCGTAGGCGGACTGATCGCCGTCCGCGCCCATTGGTAGCGGGTTCGCGCCTGCTTTCCAATCCGTGTCCAAGTAGCCGGCCTGTGCCTCGGGCGCTCCCGGTGCGACGGACCATGTGGTCAGGGCGGGGACGCGGGAGCCGAAGGGAAGGGTGTGGAACGGCGCGTCCGGGCGCAGCGGGATGGGCGGGTCGGCATCCAGGATCATCGAGACTTTGGGGGAGGGGAGACCGATCCCGCGTCGCTCGGTCTGAAGGACGAGATGGTCGCCGCGCACAGTGACGTCGCCCACATAATCTGGCCCGATGACGATGGGCAGCCGTCCCCCCGCATAGACGAACCACGTCCGGTCGGCTAAATGATCGTTCATCACCAGCACACGGATCGCCTGGTCCCCCGCGTAGAACAAGGACGCTTGGAAGGCGTCGTTGGACACTGGGCAGATCGCTTTGATGGTCGACTGGGCCGCCTTGCGCTTCCCCGGCACGGCCGGCGCGGATAGGCGGACCTCGACCGGGTCGCCGGGCGGGCCGTAGACGACCAGGGTCGTGATAAGTTCCTGCCGGTTAATGCCCAAAATACGGCCTGCCGCGAGGTCCAGCCGAACGCCCGGCGCGAGGGCGTAGTTCTCAACGATCGGTACGACCTCGCCGGGAGCCAGCGTCAGCGGCCCAGACGTCGGATACAAAATGCCGTCCGGCCCTTTGACCTGCGTCTTGACCGGACCGCCGCCGTCTGCGTTGTTCAGGAAGACTATTGTCCCCGCCGGCGACTGCCGGGCGGTCACGGGTACGCCCTGGGCGACGTTCGCGTATTGGTCCCCGACGTTCTTGGAGTCGGCAAGAATGTCTGAGAAACTCGTCCCAAACGTCGCCGCCCGCTTCAATCGGTAGTAGACGTCCCGGTTGTCTCCCGCCTGCCCGATGGGTGCTCCGAAGTCGTAATTTGTGCCCTGCTCATCGCAGTTCCAGCCGTCGAAGTTCGTTCCGCCCGCCATCGTGTAGTGCGTGTAGCCCGCGCCACCGTTCGCCAGCACGCGCCAGGTCGCCCGCTCCAGGTGGTCGGCCTTACCCGGTTCTGAGCCGTACACGTTGATCCAGCCGGTCCAGAACTCCGTACTGTACCAGGGACTGTGGCGGTTCGTAAGGTCCAGAGGCCCGCCCTGGGCCGGGTTGTCGCTGTGGTTCAGGCCGCTGAAAAAGTGCGGCACGACCATCCCCAGGGCCAGGGCCTTATTACGGAGATGCACAAAGTAGGGATTTGTGAGGTCGGTCCCGCCGCCGCGTGGGTCCTCGTTTTCAAGCTGGACCATGATGACCGACCCGCCGCGCGTGACCTGGTTGGCGGTGACAATCGGCATCAGGTGGTCCAGCCAGTGGTCCATAACGGTCAGGAACGGCTTGTCGTTGTCTCGAACGATCACTCCAGGCTTGAACCGCAGCCAGACTGGCCAGCCTCCCCCGGACCATTCAGCATTCACGTAGGGGCCAATACGAACGATGGCGTACATCCCCATCGAATGGATCAGTTTTAGGTAGGCATCTAAGTCTTTGTCGCCCGAAAAGTCGTACTGTCCCTCGCGCGTCTCATGGTAGCTCCAGAACGCGTACGTCTGGACCGTGTTGTAGCCCGCACGTTTGATTCGCAGAAGCCGGTCCCGCCAGAGGGCGCGTGGGACCCGGCTGTAGTGCAGCGCACCCGCTACAACAAACGTCCGCTTGCCGCCGATGAGGAACCCACGCCCATCAAAGTCTATGCTCGCCTTGGCGGCGGGCGTCGGTTGGAAGAGTTCGTTGTCTGCGTGCGTCGGGTGGAGGGCCAGGCAGATAAGCGCGAGACAGACGAGACAGAGCAGTAGGAGGCGGGACAACAGACGCGGCATGGGTGTTCCTACGGACAGATTGGCATCAGCGTTGGGCAAAAGGTTCACCACACGGCGGGGAGAGTCCTGCTCGCAACGGTTATGACACTTGCCCCGGCTTTATGTTTCGCCCAATCGCTTTGAAAAAAGATTTTATCTGCGCGGAACTTTTGCGACGCCTCTATCGCTCTTAACCCTGTACCGCTATCCAAACCCGGAGGAAACACCAATGACATTCCGCACCCGCAAAGCCGCGCTTGCCCTGTTGCCGGCCACCCTGGCCCTGATGATGCCCGCTGTATTCGCCCAGACCGCAGCTCATCCTCACCTGAACGCCATCCAGCGCCACCCGACCCTCACTGGGATCGCCGCCGCCGCCGCCACTCGTCATGCTCTGCAGGTCGCCGCCCACAACCGCAAGATGCACGGCCAGAAGCTGGACTTTGCCCAGCGCCACCCGACCATGAGCGCCGTGGGCGCGGGCATCCTCGTCCGCCACGAAGTCAAGGCTCACACCCCTCACTAAGTGAAGGGCTGTGTCCGCAACTGAAAAGCCCCCGCCGAAGTGCAATGCTTCGGTGGGGGCTTTTCTGTGTCAGAGGCCTATCTCCCGACTTCCAGAATGGTGAACGAACCCGGCAC
>JAYTRQ010000077.1:0-7263 GCA_043746125.1 Armatimonadota bacterium
GATTTGCAGGTTCTCTCGGTAGTAGGCCAACGCCCGCTTGGACAGGTCTGAAAGCGGGCGCGGCTCGTTCGCGGGCAAAACCTCGACTTCGGATGCGGCCATGAACTTTCTCCTTGCTCAGTAGCCCTCTTCGTCCAGAAACGCCGTCATCAGGTCTAGAAAGAGCTGGCGCAGGGTGACATTGCCGTGGTCCAGGCAGTAGCGCTTGGAGCGGTGGAACAGGGCCGGGGACATGTCCACGGTCGCCTTTGCGCCCGTCGGGTGCAGGACCTTGTGCGCGAGGGAGGCGCGGACGCGGGCAATCAGGGCCGCACTACGCTCCACCTCGATCTCGGCCTCCGAAAGCGGGGCGGGCGGCTCGGCATCGGTCAGATATTGGGCCAGCACGAGGTCTTCCTGTCGGACGGCAGCGGGCACGGGCGGCGGCGGGGGCGGCGCCTCGGCGGGGTCTTCGGCGGACTTCTTCTGTTCCCGGAGGTTAGCGAGGCGGAGTTCGGCGAGCGTGGTCATCGGGGGCGTCTCCTGTGTCAGTTTTAGGATAATGTCATTTGCCGACGTTTTTGATCGTGACCGGCCACTTCTTCTCGCGGCTCATCTCGCTCAGCGTCCGCTGGACAAGCGCGGCCGTGATCAGCCGCTGGTCCCGCACGTAGCCGTTGACGAACAGGGCGTCGCACAGGACGCAGACGTCGCGCGGGATGCCTTTCGTGATAGCGTGGGCGTCGGCCAGCGCCTGGTCTTCAAAGTACGTTTCTATCGCGCCGCCGCCCGCCGTGGTCAGCCGGAAGGCGATCATCTCGCGCATCTCCTCTAGTGTCAATGGGTCCAGGCGGCCCACGACCGCGATACGAGACCGGAAGGCATCGTGCCGTTCCAGCTTTTTGGGTAGGTTATCCTGGGCCAGCATGACGACCGTAATCAGCTTGGTCTGCGACGTCTGGAAGTTGGTCAGCTCGGAGATGGTGTCAATGACGCGGGACGTGACGTTCTGCCCCTCGTCCAGCAGCAGGACCGGGTGCTTGCCCGCCGTATACTGATCCAGCAGGAACTGTTCCAGCGCCTGCCGGTTCTGTGCTTCCGTCCGCAGGGCCTGAATGCCGAAGCCTTCCAAGACAAGCCGCAGGAACTGGCCGGGCGTCCGTACCGGCGCTCCGGGCAAGGAAGCGACGGTCTTGGTCGGGTCGCCGTCCCACGTCATTTGGAGGGAATTCGAAATCGTGGTCTTGCCGATGCCCACAGGCCCGGTTAAAACCGCCAGGCCCCGCTTGCCATCCACGGCGTAGCGCATCTTGGCGATGGCGATTTTGTGTTCCACGCTCGGGTAAGCGTAGCGCGGGTCGGGCTGGACGGAGAACGGGGTCTCGCGCAAGCCGAAAAACTCTTCATACATGGCGTTGGTTCACTTTAAGGGCAGAAGTCCAGAAGTCTTGCGAATAAACTCTATTATAGAGGCATTCGCAGGGGAAATCAAGGGGAGATCAAGCGGCCGGCTCGTGGCTCAGGGCGTATTCCAGGAGGTGAGCTATCTCGTCGCGCTGGAATTGCTCCAGGCCGGCATCCGCGCCACCTCGGACCGCCCGGCACCGCTCGACGAAATTCTTGGCGGCAGCGGGGTCGGGACCGTAGATCTGGGCCAGGATCGGCGCGGCGCCGACCCGTCCAAACCAGTAGCGAGCGTTGTCATAGTCGCCCTCCCGCCGGTGGATGAGCGCGTGCCAGTAGTCGCCGAGCGGGTCGCCCTCGACCGACTGGGCCAGGGCGTGGGCGCGGGGCAGATCATCATTGAGCAGATACAGGCCGGCCTTGGCCGTGGCCGGTCCGGTCGTGGCGGCGATCTCTTCCGTCAGCGCCTCGTCATAGACTCCCGTGGGCACGAGGGGCGGCAGCGGGGCGCGGGCGAGCAAAAGGGCGGCGAGTTCGGATGCAGGACGCAGGGGCTGGGACATTTGGGGCGGTTCCTAGACTCTCAGACGGCATGTTAAGACCGCATTATACCACAGGGGCGGGAGCCAGGCTCTCGTACAGGGAGGTGACTGAGTCCAGCATCACACGGACATCATACTTTTCGCGCACCAGAGGAGCGGCGTTGGCAGAGAGTCTTGTCCGCAGGCGCACGTCGCTCTTCAAGCGGCTCAAGGCGGCGGCGAGGGCGTCCGGGTCGTCCGGAGGGACCAGCAAGGCCGTCTCGCCGTCTGTGAGCATATCGGCCAGGCCGCCGACGCGGCTGGCGACGATAGGAATACCGGCCGCCATCGCCTCCAAAGCCGCGATCCCCTGCCCTTCCCGACGGGAAGGTACGGCAAAAACGTCCGCCGCGCCTAGGAGCGGCAGGACGTCTTCCAGGCGGCCGAGCAGGCGGACGTTCATGGGGGCCTGTTTTTTGAGGGTGGAGAGGAGCGGGCCTTCACCAGCCACGAGGAAAGTCATGCCCGCACGCTGGGATGCGGCGTGAAGCAGGGTGTCCACGCCCTTCTCGCGAGACAGGCGGGCAGCGGTGGCGACCACGAAGGCACTGTCGGTCAGGCCGAAGCTTGCGCGGGCCTCACTCCGCCCGCCCGACGCCTGCCCGAAGCGTTCGAGATCAATGCCGTTCGGAATGACCTCGATCTTGGCGCGGGGCAGGCCGCACGCGGCCAAGCTGTCGGCGACAGAGGGCGAGACGGCGACGACGCGGGCGGCATGGTATCCGAGAAAGGGGATCGCCAGGCGCGTGACGGCGTCTCGACTGACGAGGTTGTGGGCCGTGAAAACGAACGGGAACGGACGCTGCCGGTGCGCGAGGGCGCAGATCCAGCCCGCACGCGCGCCGTGGGCGTGGACGACGTCGGCAAAATGCGGGACCAGCCCGGCCAAGCGCCGGGCGGCCAGCAGGTCACGCGGGAGGGCAAGCCGGGTGGCGATGTCCAGTGGGATCGTCGCGTGCAGATGCGGGTGGCGCAGGAGTTCGGCGACGAACGCAGGCGGGGCCGCCACGGAGTTCGTGATGCGATCCGGATCCAGGCCGTCCAGCAGGCTCAAGACGTGCTGGCGGATGCCGCCCAGGGCCGGGCGGACCACCTGCAAAACGCGAAGGGGCTGGGTCACGGGAGAGAAGCCACCCGAACGGGATGGTGATGGTGATGCCGCCCGTGACGGCGCCCGCCCTCGCCCGCGCCCGCATCGGCCTCCACCTGAGGCGGGGCGACGCCAAAGATCTTCTGGATAACCGGCCCAGCCTGATCCCACGTCGTCGCGACGTTGTTGCCGACCTCGTGGCTCGGCATGGTCATCATGGAGATCTGTTCGCGGGGCGTGTCGTGGACAAAACGCGCCAGCGCGACCTTCTGATCCGTGGACAGGTCGCTGTCCACGTGATTGTCAATCGCCGCCAGGAGCGGCCCGATCTGCGCCAGGGTCTGCGGCTGTTTCAGCTTCTCTTTCAGGGCGGCAATCAAAGTCTGCTGGCGCTGGACGCGAACCAGATCATTGTCGGAGTGGCGGAAGCGGACAAAGCCCATCGCGTTCCGGCCGTCCAGGTGCTGCATTCCGGGCTTCAGATGGATGTGGAGGTGGCCCCAATTATCGTCATAGTCCATCTTCTTGTCCACGACGAGGTCTACGCCGCCCAGAAGATCTATCGCCTGCTCGAAGCCCTGAAAATCTAAGGCGACGTACTTGTCGCTCGGAATGCCGAAGTTGTCTTGAACAGTCTGCTCCGACAGCGCCGGCCCGCCCTTCTGGTGGGCAGCGTTAATCTTGGTCACGACCGTCTTCCCCTTCCAGTGGATCTTCGCCAACGTATCGCGCGGGATGGACAGCAGCGAGACCGTCTTCTTTTCGAAATCCAGTCGCGCCACCATCAGGATATCCGAGCGGGCGCGGCTCTTGAGGACCTGGTCGGTATGGTCGTCGTAATCGGCATCACGCCCGATGATCATCAGATTCAGCGCCTTCTGGTTTGGGAAGGCATCGGCGACCGGGGTCCTATGGAAAGCCTGGCTGAAAAGAGGGGGCAGATATTTGGCAACCGTCGGGTCACGCCGTATCTGGAAGCCCCCGTAGATGCCAGCTGCCACCAGCAGCAACAGGCTGGTGACCCCAAGGGCGCGACGAAGGGAGGCACGGCGGGCAGGACGGCGGGGCGGCAAGGGACGACGCGGGGTGTGACTCATACGGCTTGACTTCTCCGAGATGGTGTGCCCTGTGGGGGGGGCTGAGTCATTATAACGCACATCGGCGCGGATGTCAAACGGAGATCCTATTCTTCCAGGGCAATCGCATATGAACTTGAGGCATTAGAGCCAATAGAGCCAATAGAGCCAATGGGCTAAAGCCCTTCGCTGTGTGGCGCGGACGCCGATTGACCGCGTCGCGGGCAAAAGAGAGAACGCAAGGAGCGGTCTGGCTTCTCCTCTGTCCCCACGAAGTGGTGACTCGGCCGCAGGCTACTTCGCGCAGGAGTTTACTCCATTGACGCGAATGCCTCCATTGACGCGAATGGCTCTAATGCCTTAAGTCCATAGGCACTCGCCCTACCTATCCCTCCAGCGCTATGCCCCGCAACTCGCCCATCAGTTTCAGCGCGTCCTGGTACGGCCGCTGCCAGGTGTTACGGCCGAAGATCAGGCCGGTCGCGCCGGCGGCGAATGAGTGCCGCGCCTTTTCCAGCAGCTCATCGTCCGGCTCCTTCTCGCCGCCCGAGATCAGCACCAAAGTCTTGCCCGCCGTCTTCACGACGCGGTTAATGGCCTCCTGCGGGCTGAACGCCAGCGTGTCATAGGGCTTGGGCGAGGCGGGTGTCGGGCTGTGCGTGGGGAAGTTGATCTTAACGACGTCCGCACCGACTTCGGAGGCAACCCGGGCGGCGTAGTCAATCGCCCAAACCGACTCCTTGCCGCCCTTGGCCTCGACCGCCTCCCCGCGAGGGTACGCCCAGAGGATGGTCGGCATCCCGAAACGCTCAGCGTCCCGGCGCACCTGCGCCCACTGCGCGAAGTCCCGATCCTGCGCGGGTGAGCCGACGTAAAGCGTGTAGCCGACGGCGTCCGCGCCCAGCGCGACGGCGTCCTCCACGCTTGCCAAGCAGGACGAGAACGATTCGGCGTCGGAGGGGATCTCGGTCTTACCGTTAAGCTTAACGATCAGAGGCACCTGGCCGACGTAGTTCCTCATGTACTTCTCGGCCAGGCCGTACTGCAAGGCGATGCCGGAATACTTGCCCTCCACAGCCAGCTTGAACTGGAAGTTCGGGTCGGCCGAGTCTGGGTTGACAAAGAAGTCGCGCGGGCCATGCTCCAGACCCTGGTCTATCGGCAGGATCAGCAGCGTGCCGTTGCCCGGCCCATATTGGTAGAGGAGTCGGTGCAGCCGGGCACGTTTGCCCGTCGAAAGGTGGTCTAGATCATTCAGGGTGAGACGGGTTGCCATGAGAGGTTCCTCCATCGGTCGTCGGCGCTGCTGAACCGTTCCAACAAGCAGACAAGGGTTAAACGTGCGGGCTGTGCCAAACTTGACCCAGCCGGATACCGAGCCGGACGGCGACGTACCCAGCGACGACACTCCCGATGACGTTGGCGAGGGCCAGGGGCAGGGAGGGGAACCGGGCGGTCTCGTATTCGAACGTGGAAAAGGTCGTGTACGCGCCTAAAAATCCGACGCCAAAGAACAGCCGGTAGGGTTCGGCGACGAGACGCGCCAGGGCCAGCGTCCCCAGGAGGCCGAGCAGGAACGATCCACTGACGTTGATCCCGAAGGTCGCCCACGGGAACTGGTCGTAGCGGTTTTTGGCCCAGGTCGCAATGAGGAAACGGGCAACGGCCCCAAGAAAGCCGCCAGCCCCGACAACGAGGCACTGCCTAAGTAGGTGAGGGAGCATACTGGCGGTATTGTAGCACACGCGCCAGGGGCGGTGTCAACGAAAAAGCCGGGAGGGCGCGGTTTCGCGTCCCTCCCGGCGTCGTACAAATGCCCTCCGCAAGAGGGGTTAGTTCAGGTAGTCAAAGCCGAGAACTCGGTTGCCAAGTTGGCTCGTCGGGATACCAGTCCCTGTGTAAAACGCGACGTAGGGGATTTTCAGGTACTTGACGTGACCGTCGGCGGCCAGGTAGTTCGCCTGCTTGCTCGGGCTGTTGTCATGCCGACTAGTAATGTTGACCGCGTTGGCATTGGCAAACCCGGCGGCGTTCGCGGGCGTAATTGGGGTGATGGAGGGGTCACGCGTGTCAATGTTCGGCCCAAGCGTGTCACCGACGCCGTTTGCCTCGAAGAGCAGAACCGTTGAGGCTGGGGCGGCAAATTGGGACAGGTTCAAGCCTTTTGCGTTATTGCCAGCTTCATTACCATCAGTGTATATGTCATAGTTTGTGCCATAAGAGACGTCCGGGGTCGGCGTGCTGTCATCCGGGCAATGATATACGCCGGTGGCCTTGACGAACGGGTAGATCTGGGACGCCCAGCCTCGCTTGTCGTTGTCGCCGCTGGCAGCGCCGGGATACAACTCATCGCTATCCTGGACATACTGGACGAAGGCGATGCCAAGCTGCTTGAGGTTGGACTGGCAACTCGCGCGCCGGGCGTTTTCGCGGACCTTCTGAAAGACGGGGAAGAGAATAGCGGCCAGAATCGCGATAATAGCGATAACGACGAGCAACTCGATCAGAGTGAAACCGCCCTTGCGGGTGGGAGACGAATGGGGCATAAGATAAACTCCTTTAGAACGGGTGGCGAAGCCACAATGAGAAGCAAGGACACCGGGCGGAAGATTCCAGAGGAACCAAGAGGGTCAAGAGAACCGATGTCTAGGTGCTTAGTTGAAGAGTATAACACTTATCAGGCAACTTGTCAAGAGGTATTTTTGACGCCCGCCGACACATGTACCCCGGTCTAGCGGAGCGCGTGACGGCTAAAAGTCCCGCGCAAGCTGGCTGACGGTGACGAACTGGTAGCCGCGCCGTCGCGCCTCGGCAATAAAAGTGGGCAGGATCTGCATGGTCTGAGGGATGCCGTCGTGCATCAG
Organism: Armatimonadota bacterium; assembly: GCA_043746125.1. GTDB lineage: Bacteria > Armatimonadota > Armatimonadia > Armatimonadales > Capsulimonadaceae > JANXMY01. The sequence continues at coordinate 6,995 of JAYTRQ010000077.1, forward strand.
GATAATGGCCCCATTCTCTAAATGGTCTAACGAGCGTTTGAGAATAACGTCCGCGGGCGGTTTAGAGAAATCGCCGGGGTCGCTGGTCCAGAGCGTCGTGATGTAGCCGCGCTTGGACGCCTCCCGAACGACGTCCCCATTGTAGTCGCCGCCGGGCGGGCGGAAGAAGCGGACGGATGACCCGGTCGCCTTCTTGATGGCCGCGTCGCACTGGTCCAGCTCGTATCCGATCAGCTCAGGGGGGATCATCGTCAGGTTTACGTGATCAA
>JAYTRQ010000078.1:0-2291 GCA_043746125.1 Armatimonadota bacterium
AAGTACCGCTTCGCGGCACTAAGAGCGCCCGGATTTAACCCCCGCGAAGCGGGGGTTTCTGGCGTCCGCGCCGGTTAGCCGTGCGTTTCAACGCATGGACGCTGAATTATGCTCGTTTTGACCTCTAACGCCGCGCCGCGCCCGCCTTCTCGACCAACCCAGCCTCAACGGCGGCCATTTGCGCGTCCACTTCGGCATCCGTAAGGGTGCGATCCCCAGCACGGAAGGTCAGGCGGAGGGCCACGCTCTTTTTGCCCTCCGCGACACGCTCCCCTGTGTAGACGCTTTGCAGGCCAATCCCTTCCGTGAGTGCGGTCGCGGCGGCATCACGCGCGGTCGTCTCCAAGAGGGCGTAAGGCGTGGCGAGATCAACGACCACGGCGATGTCCCGGCTGACGGATGGGAAGCGCGGCAGGGTGGTATACCGGCGCGTCTCGTCGGCGCCCGCCAGGAGTGCGTCGGCGTCGAGTTCGAAGACGGCGACTCGGCCCGCGCCGGCGGGCGCGTCCAGGCTGTCCTTCACCGCGTCCGGGTCTATCTCGGCGACGTAGCCGAGGGGGAGGCCAGAGACGGAAACCGAGGCACAGCGGCCGGGGTGCATTCGCGGGCGCGTCTGGGCGGCGAAGGTCACACCGGGGACGTGGAGCGAGGCCATCAGCGCCTCGACGAGACCCTTGGCCATGAAGAAGTCCACGGCCGGCCCGGTCAGCACACCCGCGACGTGGCGCGTCTCGACGTACTTCCCTTGACTATCCCCCAGACAGAAGACTTTGCCGGTCTCGAAGAGGCGGACGTCGGTCTGCCGCTGACGCAGGTTCCGGCCCAGCACGTCCAGCAGGTTCGGCACCAAAGCTTGGCGCAGGCCAGACAATTCTGCGGAGAGCGCCTGCCGGATCGCGACGCGCCGGAACTCCTCGCGCGGGTCGTCAAAGGCGGACGGCGCGGCCAAGGAGTGCGTCATCACTTCGGACAGGCCCAGGCCGATCAAGACGGAGCGCAGGCGGGCGGCGAGCAGCCCGGCAGGCGCGTCCCCGCCCCCACCGCCCCGCGCCGGCGGCAGTGTCTCCGGCAGGGTCTCGTAGCCGATCATGCGCCCGACTTCCTCGATCAAGTCAATTTCTTGGACGAGGTCAGGCCGGAAAGTCGGCACCGTCACCTTGAGCGGTTCGTGCGTGGCGTCTACGGCCAGACCCAGGCGGCGCAGGCTGCCGACGATCTCCTCTTCGGTCAGCCGTGTTCCCAGGATAGCATTCGTCCGGGACGGCCGCAGGCCAATTGGGTGCGCTTGGACCGGGCGCGGATACAGGTCTATCCGCCCTAAGACGACTTCCCCATCGGCCAACTCGGACAGCAGTTCGCAGGCCCGTTCCACGGCGACGGGGGCGAGTTCCGGGTCTACGAAACGCTCAAACCGATAGGATGCCTCGGTAGACAGTCCCAGGGCCTTGGACGTGCGCCGGATGCTCCCAGCGTCAAAGTGGGCCGACTCCATGAAGACGTGCCGGGTCGTCTCGGAGACTTCCGTGTCCGCACCGCCCATGACGCCCGCGATGCCGATGGGCCGGTCCCGGTCACAGATCAGCAGCATTCCCGGTGTCAGTACCCGCTCCACGCCGTCCAGCGTCTGGAGGCTTTCGCCCTCCCGCGCGGGCCGGACGATGATCCGGCCTTCGGGCAGCGTCGTGTAGTCGTAAGCGTGGAGGGGCTGGCCCATCTCCAGCATCACGTAGTTCGTGACGTCCACGACCACGTTCAGCGGGCGCATCCCGGCCGCCAGCAGCCGCCGCTGCATCCAGTCCGGTGAAGGGCGGAAGACGACGTTGCGGACCATCTTGCCGGTAAAGCGTGGGCAGAGGGCAGGGTCTTCGACTCGAACGCCGACCCACCGCTTGATCTCCTCGTTCTCGTCCGGCAGCGGGGTCGGATACCACTTCAGGGGAAGATCGAGGGCAGCGGCGGCCTCACGGGCGGTGCCGACGACCGACATCCAGTCACCCCGGTTCGGCGTGACTTTGGTGTGGAAGACCGGCCCGTCGTCGGACGGCGTCGTTTCCTCCACTTCCAGCCCGGCCATCGTCAGCTTCGCCGCCAGGGCGTCGTCGTTAAGCGGCGTCTGTATAAACTCTCGGAACCATTCTACGGGAAGTTTCATGCGTTTCTGATAGCTGTCCTTTTACTCATGCTCTGTCTTGCCACTGCTTCGGGTCACGGCTTCCGTGAAAGCAGGCGATCACGACAACAGTGTCATTCTCATACAGGTAATAGACGCTGTAAGGAAACCGGCGCAGGAC
>JAYTRQ010000079.1:0-2288 GCA_043746125.1 Armatimonadota bacterium
CGCCCCGCGACCCCCAGGACGTCCGGCACCGCATCGCCCGGCGGGTGGGGGAGTTGTGCTTCAGGAGGGTGTGAGGAGAGCGGGCCAGGGGGCCTTGAGGCTGGATAGGTGCCCTCAGCCCGCATAAACAACTGAATATCGGCCGTTTTCAGAGTAAATGTGTCCCGATCTAGGGGCACATGGCTTTTAATGAGGCGGTTCCGGGTTCGAGTCCCGGCCGACCCACTCCTCCTTCCTTTCCCCCTCTTCACTCCTTCAAATGTGGCAGGAATCCAACTGGGCAAGCGGGAACTAGACCGCATTCGCTCCCCGGAGGTGTCGCCTGGATCTATGAGGGCTTCGACGACATCTTTGCCCGGCTGCCCGAGCGGCACGATGGGACCCGGCGGACCATCGCCGGCACCGACTCCAGTGAGGAACTATGCCGACTGCTGGATCACCCCAAGATCGCCGGACCGCTCGCGTCCCTGCTGGGTGACGACTTTAATTACTTGGGCGGGGACGCCAACTACTACGTGGGCGACACGCCCTGGCACTCCGACGGCTGGCACGACCGCAGCCTGTTCGTGAGGATGGCGTTTTACTTGGACCCTGTGGGCAAGGATACGGGGTGCCTGTGGGTCATCCTCGGCAGTCACTGGCTCGGGAGCGACTGGGTGGCGCGGCTTCGGGGCGTCCACGACCCGGAGCGCAACTTTGGTATGTCTGGCCGCGATGTCCCGGCCGTGCCACTGGAGTCCCGGCCTGGCGATGTGGTCCTGTTTAACCACAATCTGCACCATGCGGCCTATGGGGGCAACAGCCAGCGGCGGATGTTCACCCTGAACCTCAGCCGCCGGGCCGAGACGTCGGGCGATGTACAAGAACTGCGCGACTACGTCAACGGCCACGCCCGATTCTGGATTGAGCGCATGCATTCGGATCATCTTCGCGCCACCGAGTCGCCCGCCGTATGGTGTCACCTGGAACGGGTAATGGCAAACGAGGACAAGCTGCCGGAACTCTCCCGGCAGACAAAAGCCGCAATGAAGGAGGCGCCACACGGCTAGGGTGGGGCAAACCTCTGCGAAGTAAGCGGCTTAATCCGGGCCGTCTATTCGCGGATTTTTATGCTATAATAAACGAAGAACTTTTTCGGAAGCGGCCACCCGTCCGCTCCGCCACACCAGGAGAACCACGTACTTCATGTTGAACTTGTTCCGGCGCATGTCAGGCCGGTTTTCGCGAGACATGGGCATTGACCTCGGCACCGCCAATACCCTCGTCCACGTGCAGGGCCGGGGCATCCTGCTGCGCGAGCCGAGCGTGGTCGCTGTGAACCGGGTCACGAACCAGGTCATCCAGGTCGGCGAAGAGGCCAAGCGGATGCTAGGGCGGACGCCGGGCAGTATCGTCGCCATACGCCCGCTCAAGGACGGCGTCATCGCCGACTTTGACCAGACCGAGCGGATGCTGCGCTACTTCATCGAGAAAGTACACCGGCGCAAGGGTTTCTTCCATCCGGTCGTCGTCGTTGGCATCCCGTCTGGTATTACGGAAGTAGAGCGGCGAGCGGTTATAGAAGCGACCAAGAAGGCTGGGGCGAAAGAGGCCTATCTGATCGAAGAGCCGATGGCCGCCGCTATAGGCGCTGGTCTGCCCGTGTCTGAGCCGGTTGGCTCCATGATCGTGGACATCGGCGGCGGGACGTCCGAAGTCGCCGTCATCTCGCTTGGCGCGATGGCCGCCGCGCGCTCCATCCGCATCGCTGGGGACGAGATTGACGAGGCCATCGTGACGTTCGCCCGCCAACAGTTCAATCTCTTGATCGGCGACCGCATGGCCGAAGACTGCAAGATCACCATCGGGTCCGCTTCGCCACTAGAGGAAGAGCTGACCATGATGATCCGGGGCCGCAACCTGATCACGGGCCTGCCCTGCTCCACGCTTATCACTTCGGAGCAGGTCCGGCATGCCATCTCCGACCCAATCAACGCCATCGTCGAGACCGTCAAAGAGACGCTGGAAGACACGCCCCCGGAACTTGCCGCCGACATTATGGACAGCGGCATTGTGCTGGCCGGCGGCGGGGCACTGCTGCGCGGTCTGGATCGGTTGATTGCCCGTGAGACGGGGATGCCCGTCCACATCGCGCCCGACCCACTCTCGTGTGTCGTTCTGGGCACGGGTAAGTGTCTGGACGAGGCGTCCCGCTCCTCCGCTCTCCGCAACGTGCTTCTGACCGAGACGCGGCTGGGTCATTACGTATCGCCGGGGCGTTAACCGACCATCCGGGCACAGGCAGTGGG
>JAYTRQ010000080.1:0-7248 GCA_043746125.1 Armatimonadota bacterium
CCCGTGATCTGCTGGACGGTGTCGTTGAGGGACTCCAGATGCTGGACGTTCAGCGTGCTTTCGACGTTGATGCCCGCCGCGAGTATCTCCAAGACGTCCTGGTAGCGCTTTTCGTTCTTTGAGCCAGGAACGTTTGTGTGCGCGAGTTCGTCCACCAGCACCCACTTGGGGCGCCGGGCGATGATGGCGGCCGTGTCCATCTCCTCAAACGCCGCGCCTTTGTAGTCTATCTTCTTCCGGGGGATCACTTCCAGGTCGGCGATCTGCGCTTCCGTGTTCTTGCGCTTGTGCGTCTCGACGTACCCGATGACCACGTCCTGCCCGCTCTCGTGCTTGCGGCGGCTGGCCTCGGAGAGCATGGAGTACGTCTTGCCGACGCCTGCCGCGAAGCCTAGGAATATCTTCAGCCGGCCCCGCCCTTCGGCGCGTTCCTTGCGCTGGACACGGGCCAGCAGTTCGTCGGGCGTCGGTCGTCGCGGGGTTTTGTCTTCGGCGGGCATCAGTAGGGTCTCTCCTGCTCCTCATTTTACCACCTTTGGGTTGGATATGGCGTAGGCGAGGCTGGAATGGGTGCAAGCGAGAACCGCTTCAGGGTGAGGCCCCCTCTCAGCGCTTCACCAACAGGTGTTCCAGGACCGGCCCCAGCGCAAGCGCGGGCAGGAAACTCAGGCCAACAACGATGACGGCCGTGCCGACGAGCAGAGACGCGAACTGGAGCGTATCTGTGGGGAGCGTGCCGGACGTCGGCGGACGGCGGCCCTGCTTGGCAAGCAGGCCGGCCAGGGCCAGGGCGGGGATCGCCAGACCGAAGCGCCCCGCCATCATGGCGATAGCCGTGGTGACGTTGTAGAACGGCGTGTTCGCGCTCAGGCCCCCGAACGACTGGCCGTTGTTGGCGAAACAGCTCGTGTAGGCGTAAAGAATCTCGCTGAAGCCGTGTGGCCCGTCGTTGCCCGGCCCCGCTAGGCCGGCCTTAGTTACGAGAGCCAGAGCCGCCAGCAACAGGACGGTGAACGGCAGGGCGATGGTGTACAGCGTGATCAGCTTCATCTCCGGCGGCCCAAGCCGCTTGCCCAGGTACTCCGGCGTCCGCCCCACCATCAGGCCCGCGATGAACAGCCCGACGAGCGCGACCATGACGATAGAGTACAGCCCCGTCCCCAGTCCGCCGAAGACCATCTCACCCAGCAGCATATTGATCAGGGGGATCATGCCCCCCAGGGGCACGTAACTGTCGTGCATGGAATTGGTCGAGCCGGTCGCTCCGTTTGAGGTGACTATGGCCGTCAGGACGGACGAGCCGATGCCGAAGCGCGTCTCTTTGCCTTCCATGTTGCCGCCCGGCTGCCCGTCGGTGGCGGACGGGGAGGAGTTCGCGGCGCGGGAAACGGCCGGGTTCCCGCCCTGCTCCAACGGGGCGCAGCAGGCCAGGCCGGCGACGAACAGGACGAGCATCACCCAGAACAAGACCCAGCCCTGGCGGGGGCGACCGACCATGCGCCCAAAGGTGTGGGTCAGAGCGGCGGGCAGGACGGCGATCGCCAGCATCCCGAGGAAGTTGGTCAGGGCCGTCGGGTTCTCAAACGGGTGGGCGCTGTTGACGTTGAAGAAGCCGTCCCCGTTCGTCCCGAGGTTTTTAATCAGCTCCATGACGGCGACCGGCCCCTGGGCGATAGTCTGGGTGCCGCCCTCCAGGCCCGTCGCCGTCGCATAGTGGTGGAAGTTCATCGGCACCCCCTGCCAGACGAACACCAGGCTCCCGATCAGGCATGGGGGCAGCAGCACCCAGAGGGTTGCCCGCGTCGTATCCACCCAGAAGTTCCCCAGCTTGTCCGTGTCCCGGCGGGCGAAGCCCCGGATGAAGGCGATGCCGATCGCCAGGCCCGCCGCGCCGGCCAGGAAGTTCTGCCCGACCAGGCCGACGACCTGGCTGAAGTAGCTCATCGTGCTTTCACCGGCGTATGCCTGCCAGGTGGACGTCGTGGCGAAGCTGACGGCCGTGTTCATCGCAAGGTCGGGCGTCATCGGGGTGGAGAGGCTGGCCTTGTCATACCAGGGCAGAAAGGACTGCAAGCGCAGGAGGAGGTACAGGAGGACCGTCCCGACGAGACTGAAGACGATGAACGAGAGCGTGTAGCCCTTCCAGTCCATCTCGGCCTCGCTGTCCACGCCGCCCAGGCGGTAGACGAGGCGCTCCACGGGGCGCATCAGGGGATCGAGAAAGGTCTTGCCGCCGTCAAAGACCCGCGCGACGTAACCGCCGAGCGGCTTGACGAGGAGAACGACGATGATCAGAAAGACGCCGTATTGAAGCAGATTGGGCCAACTCATCACGTGTGTTCCTTGTTGCGGAGGGGGCGTAGAGGCGGGTCGCCTCCAGAATCGCCCTCCACACGGAACCAGTGGAGCGTAATCGTTAAGGGGTTCCGTGCCTCGGTGAACGTCGCCGTTCACCCGCCGGGCTGCCCCCGCCAGACGGGGGCAGCAGTTTCTTTGTCGTGCGTTTGATTCGGGGCTACTTTTTAGCCGGCGCGGGCGGCACGGGGGCGGCCTTGTCCAGCGCGACGTTCAGCATCAAGACGTTAACGACAGGCTCGCCCAGGAAGCCGAGCGACCGGCCCTGTGTGTTGCTCTTGACGAGGTCGCGAACGACGTCTTCCAAGACGCCACGGGCTTTGGCGACGCGGGCGATCTGCCCGTCGGCATTGGCTGGGCTGACGTGCGGGTCCAGGCCCGACGCCGAGTAGGTCGCGGCGTCTACGGGCACGGGCGCACCGGCGGGCAGGTTATTGTCCGTGCGGTACTGCTTGGCGAGGTCCACGACACCGGTGAAGTTGGTCGGATCGTCTTTGCCGTTCGGCAGCTTCTTGTGGATGCCGTTGATCAGCTTGTCGCTCGTCGGGCCGAGGTTGGTGCCGCTGCTGGCCGTCGGGTCGTAGCCATTACTGCCCGCCGCAGAGGCGCGGGGGTGGAAGTACTCGGGCTTGGCGAAACCCTGAGCGAGCAGTTCGGAGCCGATGAGTTTGCCCGCGCCGTCGCGGACCTCGCTGCCGTTGGCCTGGTGCTTGAAGGCGACCTGGGAGACGCCCCAGACAATCAGCGGGTAGACGCCGCAGACGATGAGCAACAGGACGAGCGTGATGCGTATTGAAATGAGCAGTTGTTTTGCCATGTTATTTTCTCCAAGAGGGCGGGGCTTACCCGCCCTCTTCTTTTCGCCGATGACGCCTAGTGCGCCGGGGCGCAGTGTAGCAGGACGACGATCTGGTCCAGGAGCCAGATGAACGGGAACGGCAGCACGATGCCGCCCAAGCCCCAGACAGCCAGGTTGCGGCGCAGCAGGGCTGCCGCCCCCATCGGGCGGTACGGCACGCCGCGCAGGGCGACGGGGATCAGCGCGATGATGATCAGCGCGTTGAAGATGACGGCCGCCAGCACCGCCGAGTAGGGCGAATGTAGCTTCATCACGTTCAAGGCCCACAGCGGGCCGTGCGCATGCCCGTTCAGGATGTACAGGGTCGCGAACATGGCCGGGATGATCGCAAAATACTTGGCGACGTCGTTCGCGATGGAGAACGTCGTCAGCGCGCCACGCGTCATCAAGAGCTGCTTGCCGATCTCGACGATCTCAATCAGCTTGGTGGGGTTCGAGTCCAGGTCCACCATGTTGCCGGCCTCTTTGGCCGCCTGCGTCCCCGAGTTCATGGCGACGCCCACGTCGGCCTGGGCCAGAGCGGGCGCGTCGTTCGTGCCGTCGCCGGTCATGGCGACCAGCCGTCCCTCGGCCTGTTCCTTCTTGATCAGCGCCATCTTGTCTTCCGGCTTGGCCTGGGCCAGAAAGTCGTCTACGCCCGCTTCCTGGGCGATGGCGGCGGCCGTGAGGGGGTTGTCGCCCGTAATCATCACCGTCTTGATGCCCATGGCGCGCAGGTGGTCGAAGCGCTCCCGCATCCCGCCCTTAACAATGTCCTTGAGGTAGATGATCCCCAGAGGCCGGTCGTTCAGGACGACCGCTAAGGGCGTCCCGCCCTGCTTGGAGATGCCGTCGGCGATCTCCTGCAACTGGTCTGGGACCGACCCGCCGCTCTGCGTGACGTAGTCGGCGACCGCCTGGACCGCACCCTTGCGGACGCGCGTGTCGTTCATGTTCAGGCCCGACATCCGGGTCTGGGCGGTGAACGGGATGAACTCGGCCTCTTTGTCGGATAGTTCACGCCCGCGCAGGCCGTATTTCTCCTTGGCGAGCACGACGATGGACCGGCCCTCCGGCGTCTCATCCGCCAGCGAAGACAACTGGGCGGCGTCCGCCAGTTCCTCTACGGTGACACCGGGCAGGGGCAGGAACTCGGCCGCCTGCCGGTTGCCCAGGGTGATGGTACCGGTCTTGTCCAGCAGCAGCACGTCCACGTCGCCGGCCGCCTCCACAGCCTTGCCGGACATGGCGAGCACGTTGTACTGCATGACCCGGTCCATGCCCGCAATGCCGATGGCCGACAGCAGGCCGCCGATTGTCGTCGGGATCAGACAGACCAGCAGGGCGATCAAGACAGTGATGGACGGGGCCGAGCCGGACCCGGCCTGTCCGACGTTGTACTGCGCGAAGGGCAGGAGCGTGACCGTCGCCAGCAGGAAGATCACCGTCAAGCCGGCGATCAGGATGTTCAAGGCGATCTCGTTAGGCGTCTTCTGCCGGGACGCGCCTTCGACCAGGCTGATCATGCGGTCAATGAATGTCTCACCCGGATTGGCCGTGATCTCAATCTTGATGCTGTCCGAGATGACCTTGGTGCCGCCCGTGACGGCCGACCGGTCGCCGCCGGCCTCTCGGATGACCGGGGCCGATTCGCCCGTGATGGCCGACTCGTCCACGCTCGCAATGCCTTCAACGATGGTCCCGTCGCTCGGGATGACGTCCCCGACGTCACAGACCACGACGTCGCCCTTGCGGAGATCCGGCGCGGCGACGAGGTCCACCTGGCCGCTCTTATTCAGGCGCTTGGCCTTGGTCGTCGTGCGCGTCTTGCGGAGTTCGTCCGCCTGCGCCTTGCCCCGGCCTTCGGCAATGGCCTCGGCGAAGTTAGCGAACAGCACGGTGAACCAGAGCCACAGGGCGATCTGGCCGGTAAAAGCCCGCTCCCAGCCGCCCATCGGAACGTTCGCGGCGGGGATGAAGCTCGCCAGGAAGATGATTGTCGTGACGACGCTTCCGACCCAGACGACGAACATGACCGGGTTCTTAGCCTCGGCCCGTGGGTCCAACTTCGTGAAGGCGTCGCCTAAAGCGCGGCGCACGATGGGCGGGTCGAAGAGCGGCCGGGCGCGCTTGCCGGTCGGCGGCACAGCGGGGGCGTTCCCCGCCGCCCGCGCTCCGTTCGCGGTCGGCGCTTGTGTGTCTTGTTGAATAGTTGCCATAGTTGTGTAATCCTTTAGATCACCCCCCGCCCCAAATTCTAGGGGAGTAGGATAGGAAGAGGGCACAGCGGCTCTCTTCTAGTCTTCTTCTGACTCCCCCAGAATCGGGGGCGGGGGACTACTAGAACGTCTTTCCCCCGTGCATCAGGAAATGCTCCACGACCGGCCCGAGCGAGACGGCGGGGAAGTAGGTCAGGGCGCCGACGATGACGATAACGCCGACTAGAAGGCCCGAAAACAGGGGCGTGTCAGTGGGGAACGTGCCCGCGCTGACCGCCACGCGTTTCTTTTTGACCATGCTGCCCGCAATCGCCAGCAGCGGCACGATCATGAGGAACCGCCCGACCAGCATGGACAGGCCCAGAGTCAGGTTCCAGTACGGCGTGTTGGCCGACAGGCCCGCGAAGGCGCTGCCGTTGTTGCCGGTGGCCGAGTCGAAGGCGTACAGCATCTCGGAGAAGCCATGCGGCCCGCTGTTATTGACATTGGCGGAAGCAAGCGCGTTCGCCACGGCGGGCGTCCCGCTCGTGTTCCAGTAGGTCGAAGGGTGCGGCACGTGAGCCACGCTGGAGACGGCCGTGAACAGCAGCACGTCGGCGGCGAGGACCAGAGCCGCCAGCATCGCCATCTTGATCTCGAAGGCTTCGACTTTTTTGCCCAGATACTCCGGCGTCCGCCCGACCATCAGGCCCGCGATGAAGACGGCCAGGATGGCATACATCAGCATCCCATACAGGCCCGCCCCCACTCCGCCGAAGATGACCTCGCCCGACATCATGTTCGCCATCGGGACCAAGCCACCCAGGGGCGTGAACGAGTCGTGCATGGAGTTGACCGCGCCGCAGCTCGCGTCGGTCGTGACCGTCGCGAACAGGGCCGAGCGGGCGATACCGAAGCGTACTTCTTTACCCTCCATGTTGCCGCCGCTGTCCCCCAGGACAGATGCGCGGTCCTCGACCCCCTGCGCGGCGATGATCGGGTTGCCCTTCGCCTCCTGCACGTAGAGGACGGAAGCGCCCAGGAAGAACAGGAAGCCCATCGCACCCCAGATGGCCCATGCCTGTTTAGTATTGCCCACGTACAGGCCGAACGTGTAGACGATACCGGCCCCAATCAGGAAGATGGACAGCACCTGCAAGAAGTCCGTGAGCGCCGTGGGGTTCTCGAACGGGTGGGCGGAGTTGACGTTGAACGGCCCTCCCCCGTTCGTGCCCAGCATCTTGATCGCCTCCTGAGAGGCGTACGGCCCGCCGGGGATGATCTGCGTTGCGCCTTCCACCGTAGTCGCCGTGTGGTAGGCGTGGAAGTTCTGAATCACGCCCTGCTGGCACAGCACGAGCGCATAGACGATGCACAGGGGCAGGAGGACGTAGACCGTTGCGCGGGTCAGGTCCGTCCAGAAGTTGCCGATGCTCTGGGCCGAGCGACGCGACAGGCCGCGCACCAGGGCGATGGCGATGGCGATGCCCGTAGCGGCCGAGAAGAAGTTGTGCGAGACGAGGGCAACCATCTGCGAGAAGTACGACATCGTATTCTCGCCACCGTACGACTGCCAGTTGGTGTTGGTGGTGAACGAGACGGCCGTGTTAAAGGCTAAATCGGGCGTCATGGCCGTGCCGTAAGACGGCGCGTTCTTGGCATCGCCGAAGTGCATGGGGTTGAGCGGCAGGAACGCCTGCCAGCGCAGCACGGCATAGGTGACGGCCAGGGTGACGACGCTGAACAGCAGCATCGCCAGCGTGTAGGTCGTCCAAGGCATCTCCTCGTCTTCCTTGACGCCGCCGACCTTGTAGATCAGCGCCTCCAAAGGGCGGAAGGCCGGGGAGATCCACGTCT